>JASFVZ010000247.1:0-4478 GCA_050049565.1 Chromatiaceae bacterium
ACGCGCCCAGCAGGCCCTGGAGCGCGGCCTCGACCGTGGGATTGCGGACAGCGGCGAGGCGCTTCCGACTGCGGCCGGAGACCTGAGACTGCCATCCGATCGCCGCGTCGGGCTCGGGCTGTTGCGCGTCGCCATGCAGGTGCTGCCCGGCTTTGCTGTGCTGGAACACCTGCGGATGCGCCACCTCGAGGCGGTTGCCGAGGAGGCCCTCGCGGTCATTGCCGGTGTCAATGCCGTGACCACCGAGCTGGATCATCTGCAGGACTTCGCCGGCGCTGATGACGAGGACCTGAGGCAATGTCGTCAACATCATCAACGCATCCAGGACATGGTTCGAAACCGGCTGGACCTGCTGCAGGATTCGCATGCCAATGCAGGAAATCTGATTCGTCAGCGCATGATCGAGCGGATCGCCCAGGATGCGCGCGAGGATGTCATCCAGGAGATGGTCTCAACCGGGGAACTCTCCAGCGACGTCGCACGATCACTGCGCGAACGCTTCGAAATGGGGGCGATTCGGTGATCCGCGTGGCCACGATGATCCCGATGACGCTGATCGCGCTCGTGGCCTTGGGCCTCGGCGGTTGTATCGGTGATCAGATCGAACTGAAAGGCGCCGGCGCGACCTTTCCGGCACCGATCTACGCCCGCTGGCGGGCCCTGTATCAACGTGCAAACCCGCACGTCTCAGTGCACTATCGGCCGGTGGGTTCGGGACGAGGCATCAAGGCAATCACAGCCCGGAAAGTCGATTTCGGAGCGTCCGATGCCCTGTTGAAGCCGAGTGAGGAACGCGCACTGCCCGGGCCGTTGCTCGCTGTGCCGACGGTTCTGGGGCAGGTCGTCATGGCCTACAACCTGCCGCGTCTGGAAGGTGATCTCACGCTGTCCAGCGAGCTCGTGGCCACGATCTACCTCGGCCACATCACCCGCTGGGACGACCCGCGGCTGCAGGCGATCAATCCCGATCTCGAACTGCCTGATCTGCCGATCCGCGTGGCACACCGCAGCGACTCGTCGGGCACCACGCACATCTTCACCGACTATCTCAGTTCCGTCAGCGAAGAATGGCGTGAACGTGTCGGCACCGGCAAACAGGTGTACTGGCCCACCGGCAACGAATGGAGAGGCGAAGGCAACGACGGCGTCGCGCATCGCATCCTGCTGGAACCGGGCGGAATCGGCTATCTCGAGCTCAAATACGCCCAGAATGCCGGGCTGAGGTACGCGGCCCTGATAAACAGGGCCGGCGAACGCGTCTGGCCGACGCCGCAGAGCGTGCAGTCGGCCGAACGCAACACGCCGCCGACACCCGGGACCTATCTCAAACCCTCGATCGTCGATGCACCGGGCGAGGCGTCCTACCCGATCTCCGCTTTCACCTATCTGCTGGTCTACAGGGACCTGTCAGAGATGGACCCGGAGAAGGCGCATGCGCTGATCGATTTCCTGCGATGGATCCTGACCACTGGGCAACCCGAGGCGGAAATACTGCACTACACGCCACTTCCCGAGAATCTGCGCGATGCCGTGCTCGCGGACATCGACCGAATCACGCTACCACCGGCACCTGGGAAACGAGAGTCCTCGGAAGTGCGCTGACCACCTTTCGTGGACCCTATCGGGCGTTGCCGGGGCCTTGGTGGAGTCAACTGGAACCCACCACGTCAATTGAGCGGCGGATCAGACGGTGTGCGGTTCTGCTCGATGATGCGGTCGAACTTGTCGGGGTCGTAGGTGGCAATGTCGACGTACTCCATCACGACCTCGCGCCAGTTGCCGCCGCCATGTTCGCGGATTCGGGCCAGTGCGACGAGCAAGAGCTTGGCCGCTGACCTGAGCTCGCGCTCCTCGCCGTCGCCATAATGCTCCACCAGCGACTCATACAGTGCCTCGACCTGTTCCAGCGGCGTCATAACCCCTCCAGGTTAAGCTCGATATTTCTGTGACGCCAATCGATCTCCGGGCATAGCCGCGGATGACCGTCGACCGACAGCCGGCTATGGCCCGCCATCAACGTTTGGCCCGACTGCGCTCACCGCTTTCGCCACCGGCCAAAAAACGATCATCACACCCTAGTGCCAACAGCGCTGCGAGTCGACGCTGCAGGCCGCCACGACGCAGCAGCATGCGCACGCTGCGTCGCTTGATCTGTCCGCTGTCCGCCGAGAGACGGAAGTAGCTGACGGCATTCTCCGGGGTCAACACGAAAGGCGGCCGGCCGCGACGTACCAGAAGGTAGCTCATCAGCAGAGCGCCTGTGCGATGATTGCCTTCGATGAATAGCTGCGGTGTTGCCATCATCCGCACGTAGACAGCTGCCGCTTCATGCCATTCGTTGTCGAACCGACTCTCTGCGAAGAACTCGATCAGGTCGCCGATGCCACTGTGCGTCTTGTTGTAGAAATAGTGCTCGCTCGCTGCGAGTGAATCACGCAGGTGGCTCGCGTTACGCGCCTCACCAGGCCCATAAAGCACGGTGTTGTTCAGTTCCAGTACGCCCCGGGAGTACCCTGGTGCCATAAGGTTGGCCCCCTCGCCGATGAGGCGATCGACCAGGGCATAACCGGCAATGAGATTATCGATGACTTCATCAAGTAACGGCGGCAGCTCCGCGTCCAGTTGCTCGTTGATTGCTTCGTACGCCGCCTGGACCGACTGCGACGCGTCACGAATGGCTGGCAGGTTCAGTCGAGGCACGGCGGTTTTTCCAGTCTCGATCGCGGATCATCACAGAGGCACGGCGGATGTGCCGGCGAACGTTCGCCGCGATAGACCCGCGATCTTCCTCGAGTCAGCCGTGCCGTCGGCGATCAGTTGATCGAGTCGACCAGCAACTTCGCGCGCTCCCTGACGTCGTCGGGCAGGGGAATATAGCCCATCTCCTCGGCAATGGATTGGCCATTGTCCAGGCCCCAGGCCACGGCGTCTTTGACCGCACGCGCAATCTCGGGGTCAGCGTAGTTGCGATAGGCCAGAAGCCAGGTGTAAGTCACGATCGGGTAGGAGTTTTCACCGGGCGGATCCGGGACATAGATGCGGAGGTCGTCACCGATATCCTGAGAGCCCGCCGCCAGCCCCTGCTGTCCACTGCGCGCACTCGGGGATACGAAGTCGCCATTTCTGTTCTCGAGCGTCGCCATCGGCAGACCGAGGCGTTTCGCGAAACCATACTCGAGATAGCCGATCGAGTTGTTGGTGATCTTGATCTTCTGTGCGACACCGGCGTTACCGCTGCCGGTCATTGCGCCACCTGGCCAGTCGATGAGCTTCCCGACACCCGGGCCATTGCGCCATTCCTCGCTGACTGCACCCAGGTGGTTGGTGAACGCGAAGGTCGTGCCGCTGCCGTCACGACGCGCGACCACCTGGATCAGGCGTGGCGGCATCACCGCATCAGGGTTGGCCGCGGCGATCCGGGGATCGTCCCAGCGGTAGATCTTACCGAGCAGGATATCCACATAGACGTCGCGCGGCAGCTTGAGCTCACCTTCGAAACCCGGAAGGTTATAGGCCAGCACGACCATGCCTGCGGTCATCGGCAATAAGGTCACTCCACGGTCGACCTGGGCGATCTCCCTGTCATTCATGGCTGCGTCGCTGGCGCCGAAATCGACCTCTCCGGCGATGAAGCGCTTGATACCCTCGCCGCTCCCTACTCCGGAATACTCGAACTTCACGCCGGGTTCGGACTTGTGGTACTCCTCGATCCAGCGTTTGTACAGGGGTTCCGGGAACGTCGCGCCCGCACCCTGCACGGCCAGTACTCCAGGAGCTACCTGTTCGGCCACCTCCTCCGCCTGCTCACACGCCGTCAACAGACCTACTGCAAACAACATCAGCAGGGCCTTGGTCAGACCAGAAAGCCGTTTCATGTTCGCGTCCCCGACCCTTGTCAGCTGAACTCGCCGGCGACGTACTGTTTAGTCAGTTCGGCCTGCGGGTTCTCGAAGATCTGCTTGGTGTCGGCCATCTCGACCAGGTAACCGGTGCGACCGCCCTCAGAGATATCGACACCGAAAAAGCTCGTGGTGTCCGCGACCCGCATGGCCTGCTGCATGTTGTGTGTCACCAATGCCACCGTGTACTGTTCCTTGAGCTCCAACATCAGTTCCTCGACCTGGCGGGTTGCGATCGGGTCGAGTGCGGAGCAAGGCTCATCCATTAGCAGGACGTCGGGCTCGGTGGCTATCGCTCGTGCGATACACAGGCGCTGTTGCTGACCGCCGGACAGCGACAGCCCGCTGTTCTTCAGCTTGTCTTTGACCTCGTTCCACAGCGCCGCACGTTCCAGCGCCTTCTGCACCCGTTCCTCAACGTTACCTTTGACACGGTTGAGGCGCAGACCAAACGCAACGTTGTCGAAGATGCTCATCGAGAACGGGTTGGGCTGCTGGAAGACCATCCCGATATAGCGGCGCACAACGACCGGATCGACCTTGCGCTCATAGATGTCCTGACCGTGATAGTTCACGCTA
>JASFVZ010000031.1:0-9869 GCA_050049565.1 Chromatiaceae bacterium
GGAGCTGAATCATTGAAGAATCAAACACAGAGAACAGCATTCCGCTCGAGAAATCGGTTGCTGATCTGCCTTGCGCTGTTGTTTTCGTGCGCCACCGTGTTCGCGGCGGCGTCGACTGAGTCAGCGGCATCTTTCGTTGGTAAGGCGGCCTGCGCCAGCTGCCATGCGGAAGAGGTTGAACGTTGGACGGGCTCGCACCATGACCTCGCGATGCAGGAGGTGAGTGAAGAGATCGTGCTCGGTGATTTTGCGAACGCCAGCCTCACGCACTTTGGGGTGACCTCGACCTTTTATCGCGACGCCGACAGATTCATGGTCCGAACGGAAGACGCGGACGGCGGGCTCGCCGACTTCGAGATCCGCTATGTGTTTGGCGTGCACCCGTTACAGCAGTACCTGATCGAGTTCCCGGGAGGCCGTTTGCAGGCCTTGGGCCTGGCCTGGGATACGCGCACGAAAGAGCAGGGCGGCCAACGCTGGTACCACCTGTACCCAAACGAGCACATCACTCACGACGACGAGTTGCATTGGACCCGGCCGAGCCAGAACTGGAACAGCATGTGCGCCGAGTGCCATTCGACGCATCTGCAGAAAAACTACGATCCGAAAACGCGCTCGTTTGCGACGTCCTGGTCGGAGATCGACGTGTCGTGCGAGGCCTGTCATGGCCCTGGGTCCGAACACGTCGACTGGGCCGAGCAGAAACCGGGTTGGGAGCAATACCAAGCCGACAAGGGTCTCGCGCTATTGCTGGACGAGCGCGACGGCGTGAGCTGGTTGATGGACCCGGAAACAGGTAATGCACGGCGCAGCGTGCCACGCCGCACCGACAAGGAGATAGAGATGTGCGCGCGGTGTCACGCGCGACGCAGCCCGATCAGCGAGCAGTACCGACACGGTGATCGCTTCATGGATCACTACCTGCCGAGGCGCCTCGACGAGGGCCTCTACTTCGCCGATGGGCAGATGGACGATGAGGTCTTCGTCTATGGGTCGTTCATCCAGAGCAAGATGTATCACGCGGGTGTGACCTGCAGCGATTGCCATGAACCGCACAGCGCCGATCTAAAGGTCCCGGGCAATGCCATATGCCTGCAATGTCACCAGGCCACCAAGTATGACGCCCCGAGCCACCATTTCCACCAGGACGAGGCTTCGGGCGGTAGCTGTGCGTCGTGCCACATGCCGCCCCGCAACTACATGGTCGTCGATGCGCGTCATGACCACAGCATGCGTATCCCTCGCCCCGACCTGTCGGTGGCGTTTGGCACACCGAATGCGTGCAACAACTGCCATCAGGACAAGAGCCCGAAGTGGGCGGCAGATCAAGTCGTCGCCTGGTATGGCGGCGCCCCGCAGGGCCTGCAGCGCTATACGGCCGCCTTGCAGGCGGTCCGCGAACGGAAACCGTCGGCCGGCCCGGCTCTGGCTTCGTTGATTCGGGATGTCGAGACGCCGGACATCGCCCGCGCTACCGCACTGGCCGCCATGGCGCCGCACCTGACCCGTCAGAACGTCGATGTACTGGCTGCCGGGGTGGCCGATGACAACCCTCTGGTACGTGCGGCCACGCTGAGCGCGCTCGACGGCGTGCCGATCAATCTCCGGGCGCGGTTGGCCTGGCCATTGCTGGAAGACCCGGTCCGCGGGGTACGCATCGAGGCGGCGCGGGTGCTCGCAGCTGTCCCGGCAGGACAGCTCGAGGATGCGCAGCGCGCACAGCTCGACCGCGCAATGGCCGAGTACGTCGACAGCCAGTTGGCGATGGCCGAACGACCGACGTCACAGGTCAACCTCGGCATTCACTATGCCGACCGCGGTGCGATCGACGCGGCGATCGAGGCCTATGAGGTCGCGATTGAACTCGATCCGGGCTACGTCCCTGCATATGCCAATCTCGCATACCTGCACCAGGGGCAGGGCGACGAGACGGCCGCCGAAGCGGTACTGCGGCGGGGTATCGATGCGGCGGGAAGAAGTGCCGGTCTGCAACACGCGCTGGGCCTGGCACTGGTCCGTCAGCAACGCACTGCAGAAGGTGTCGACGCGCTCCGGCGGGCCACCCGTTTGGATCCCGGCAATGCGCGGTACGTTTATGTCTACGCGGTGGCGCTGAATTCCACCGGGCAGCCCAGGCAGGCGATCATGGTCCTGCAGGGGGCGCACAATGCGCACCCGAACGATACCGATATTCTCAGCGCCCTGGTTGCGTTCCATCGCGACGCCGGCAATCCGCAACAGTCGAAGCGCTACGCGGAAAAGCTCAACCGCATCACGCGCGAATCGGCATCGCGCGGTGGTTCCAGTGGGTGAATGGGTATAAGCGTTGCAGGCGTTTGCGTCGATGCAATGCGCATGCAGGAAGCAGCCCACATACATGTACCGCAGCTGCTCGACGAAGGTCGCCATCGTGCGTACCCGTTGCATGTCCTGTCGAGCGAAAGATAGGCTGGTGCGGAATCAGCCAACCGATTCGGTCACACTAAGTGGCGGCAGCGGATTCCTGCGCGTCGCGAATGACGAGTGCGATGAAATGGAGTTTCTTGACGACTGCCCTTGGCATCGCAAACGGATAGAAATCTCGATGCCCGAGGCTTCTTGCAAGGTCGTTGAGTACGGTGACCATCTCGATCCAGGCGTTGAGCAGGAACAGGAAGCGCTCCGCCTGCGGGTCATCCGGTGCATAGAGATCGTCGCGCGTGAACGGGTCGATTTCTAGTTCGAGGTCGTCGGCATCGAGACCATGCGCGACGGCCGTATCCAGGCTGTCGACGACGTGCAGAAAGTGGGCCCAGGTCTCTGCCCAATCCTCCCACGGGTGCGCGCTGGCATAGCTGCTGATAAAACGTTCCGACCAGTCGGCAGGCGGGCCCTGTTCATAGTTGGCCTTTAACGCCTCGCCATAGTCTGCCCGTTCGTCGCCGAACAGCGCCCGAAAGGGTTCCAGCCAGCTCGAATCCCGGACCAGTCGGTCCCAGTAGTAGTGACCGATTTCATGACGCAGATGACCCAGTAGCGTTCGGTAGGGTTCGTGCAGTTCGGTTCGGATCCGCTCGCGGATAGCGTCATCGGCCTCTTCGACATTGAGGGTGATCAGCCCGTTGCCATGACCGGTCAGCACCCGCGGACCACCCGCTGGCGAGCGCAGAAGATCGAAAGCCAAACCGCGTTCGGGATCGCTCTCCTTGGATACGACCGGCAGCCCCAAGGCCAACAGCTGCGAGATCAGACGCCGTTTGCCCGCCTCAATGGCGCGCCAGTAACGCTGGTTGTCCGCGTCGGTGAGATCGGCAACGTTTCGACTGAGACGACAGGACAGACAGCGTTCTTCCGGATCTTCAACCGGTACCAGCCAGTTGCAGCCTGCCGCCGAATGGAAGTTAGTGCAGCGTCGATAGACCTGGTCGTTGTCATCCCCGGCGATGCGCCAGGTCCCGGGTGCATCACCCGGTTCGAGCGCCTTGAGGTCTCCGCGCATCGGCGCATAGCCCAGTGGGGCTTGGCAGCTCAGACAATGGCTGTTGCGAAAGAACACCGGTGAACCGCACTGACAGCGGAAAGCCCGCTTGGTGCGTGGCGCGTGTTTCACCTTCCAGCGCTGCTTGAGCGCGTCAAGCACGGTGTCGAAGAGATTCGTGATCATACCGTTTGCGTGTGATGAGCGGTGTCGATTTGCGGGTCGCCCGGCCCCTGTTGGCGGCTCATCGTCTGGACCGGTTGATGACGTGATCAGGTTCGAACAATGACAGCTTCAAGTGCTCCGACAGGAATTCCAGCATCGCCATGCCGGCAACACTGTTGCCGTTCGGGCCCAATGCCGGGCCGTAGCAAGCGATCGACATCTTGCCTGGGAGCACGGCGAGGATACCGCCGCTGACGCCGCTTTTGGCAGGTAGGCCGACGCGAATGGCGAAGTGGCCAACCTCGTCGTAAAGGCCGCAGGTCATCATGGTCGCGACGATAACGCGGTTTTGGAACGGCGACAGCAACGCAGTTCCGGTTTCCGGCTGAATACCGCTGTTGGCGAGAAACAGGCCGAGTTGCGCCAGCTGCTCAGCAGATACCAGCAGCGAGCACTGTCGAAAATAGGTATCAACGGCGACTTCCGCATCATCGACGATGCCGTAGTGCTGCATGAAGTTCGCGAGTGCGCGGTTGCGAAAACCCGTCCGGCATTCCGACAGGTAGACCGCTTCATCAAGCGGCCAAGCCGGTGTCGGTGAACCGCTGGCCTCGACGAGAAAGGCCCGCAAGCTCTCAATGCGTTCAAGGGGCGTCGCGCCGGCAAGCTGACCGCTGACGGCAATCGCACCGGCGTTGATCATCGGGTTGCGGGGACGCCCGTTTTCCACCTCGAGTCGGGTGATCGAGTGGAACTCGTCACCGCTGGGCTCCACCGAGATGCGGTCCGGGTAGAGCGTGGAATCGCCCGCACGCAGAACGCAGGCGAGTGAGAAGACCTTGGACACGCTTTGGATCGTGAATGGCGTCTGCGCGTCGCCGGCATGAAACGAACGCCCATCAAGCATCTGCACGGCGATGCCCGCCGACGTCGGATCCGCGTTCAGGAGTTCCGGTATGTAGCCGGCGAGCTCGCCATCGGACGCGACAGCCCGGCCGCGTTCCACGGTTTCTTGTAGCAGGGCCTCGATCGCTTCTGTTGTGCTTGGTACTGGCATAGTCCCGGTAGTCTGAAACAGCGGGGGTTCGTTAGGCCAGTAAAAGCGTATCAGCAACCAAGCCCCGGGGCTGCCGTCAATTAGGGATTAACGCCGCGTTCATCCCCCAAAGTTCGCCAAGAAGTAGGGAATCAGCACCGCGTTCGCGAGGTCGATGAAGAAGGCACTGACCAACGGCACGACGATGAAGGCCTGGTGTGACGCACCATAGCGGTTCGTCACTGCCGCCATGTTGGCCATGGCTGTCGGCGTGGCGCCCAGCGATATGCCGCCGAAGCCGGAAGAGACAACGGCCGCATTGTAGTCGCGACCCATGGCCGGGAAGACAACAAAGACATTGATTGCCACCGCGACCACGAACTGGGCCGCGAGAATGGTGAATATCGGGCCAGCCAGATCGATCAGTGTCCAGAGTTGCATGCTCATCAGCGACATCGCCAGGAAGGTGCCGAGTGAGATGTCGGCGATAAGCGACATCGCAGGCGTACGACTGGGCCATTTTGTGCCGGTAGTGATGCGTGTGAAGTTCTTCGGAATGATGTTCGTGAGCAGGATGCCCGCGAACAGGCAGGTCACGAACAGCGGCAGTTTAAGTCCGGCTTCTTCCAGGGTTTCGTTGAGCACCCATCCCAGAATCACCGCCAGGTGAATCGCGAGGATCGCGTCGAGAAAGTCCAGGTGGCCTATCCCCTCCTTGCGATTCTCCTCGGATAGCCCGACATCCTGAGATTCCACTTTCTCCGGCTTTAGGTCGTGCCGTGCGATCAGAAACTTGGCGATCGGGCCACCCATCAAGCTCGCGAGAATGAGCCCGAAGGTTGCACAGGCGATGCCGATCTCCATTGCGTTACTGATCCCGAAGTCCTCACCGATCCGCGGGGCCCAGGCGATCGCGGTGCCGTGGCCACCGATGAGCGACACGGTGCCGCCGAGTAGGCCGACCGCACCGGGTAGATCGAACAGCGCCGCTACCGAGATCCCGGTCAGATTCTGCAGCACCATGTAACTCAGGGTGATCGTTAGCAGGATGACCAGCGGTTTGCCGCCGGCGAGGAGGTCCCTGACGCTGGCGTTGATTCCGATCGTGGTGAAGAAGTACACCAGCAGGAAATCACGGGCCTGCAGTGCAAACTCGACGGCGATGCCCCATACCGCATAGACCAGGCCAAACAGGATCGAAAACAGCAGCCCGCCGGTAACCGGTTCCGGGATACTGAACTCACGCAGGAAACCCACCACTTCGTTGATGCGCTTGCCGATGAACAGGACAACGATGCCGAGGGTGACGGCCAGGAAACCTTCAAACCGCAGTACCCCATCAACCAATTCCATTGTGACTGTCTCCGAGAACTCAGGTCAGGCCGTCTGTGGCCAATCAAGATAGGTCATCATAAGGGAGTGACGAGGGGGAGAAAACAGTATTCCGGCAGTAATGGCCCCCGGTGCCGCTGGGCGATCTCCCGAAGCGGCGCAGAGCTCTCTCAGCCCGAGGACTTTGACCGCCACAGCCATCATAAGCGCGTCCGCCGGCAGAATCAGCATTTCCCATTGATAGCTGCCGATGCTGTGCAGAGCCTGTTCGAGGAACTTCACCATCACGATCACGATGATCAGTTCGGCAAGGACGCGTTTCAGCTGCGAAATGCTCTTGATTTCAAGCAACTGCTGGGTCCCCGGCGCGGGGGTCTCGACTTCGCGGACGAACAGGTTGTAGATGCCACCGCCGAAGATCAGGAGGGCGACGGCGATGATGGCGGCAAGCCGAATTTGGCCGAGGGTATGTTCGAAACGACTGGTGCACGCGATCGGGGTGTGACTCTCATTGAGTGGTGCTGACAGGCCTCGCCGCCCGGAGCCGGTCCGCAGATCCGATGTCCTCCGCCTGGATGGGCGAAGACCACCGCGTCTGAAAATCGAGTGAAACGCGCTGCCAAACCCACAATGCTCGCCATGCAGTCTTATCGGGGGCATGTGCGTTGTTCCTTCGCCCCATCGAACCCTTGTAAGATAAAACCCGATTCGGGGATGCCAGGCAGTGGACACGGTCATGTGCAGCGCCGGGCGGCGACATCTGGTTTTCCGTCGCAAGGTTATTTTAGTGCCTCATCAACACCATGACGACTTCTTCACTCCTTCGCGTCGGCCCTTTATTGCCATGCCGAGGATCCAGGAGGCGTTCGGGGCCTGCTCTGTCGCATGACACCGACGTCCTTCACGAGCGCCGGACGCCATTCAGAAAGGGGACATGCCGGAAAATGAAGACGACTATTGCGAGCCTGTCCAAAAAGGGTTGGTTTGTGGCAACCGCATTGATTGGACTGCTCGTCCTTTCGGGTTGCGAGGTTGGGCCAAAGGACCAGGGCCCTGCACAGCCCAGGCTGGTGATGGCGACCAAGGTGCTGGACACCAGCGGCCTGTTGGAGCGCACCTTTCCCGGTCGCGCCAAGGCCTCGCAGCAGGTGAACCTCTCGTTTCGTGTCTCAGGGCCCCTCATCACCCTGCCGGTGGCAGTGGGCGATAGGGTCAAGGCGGGAGACGTCCTCGCCCGCATCGATCCCAACGACTATCAGGCCCGTCTGAACACGTTGGAAGGCGAACTCGAGACCGCACAGGCGCAGGCGGTGCTTTCTCAGAAGGAGTACGTGCGCGGTGTTGAGATCGATGCCAAAGGCGGAGGCCTGATCAGCAAGAGCGAACTCGACAAACGCCGCGGTGCGCGTGATAGGTCCAAGGCCCAGGTGCAGGCCCTGACCGCATCGGTGGGACTGGCCAAGGACAATCTGTCCTACACCGAACTGAAGGCGCCGTTCGACGGCGTCATTGTCGCGACCTACGTCGAGAATTTTGAGGACGTGCTGGCCAAGCAGCCTATCGTCCGGCTACTCAACCCGACACGTATCGAGCTCGACATCAGCGTACCGGAGAGCCTCATCGGTTACGCGCCCTTCGTCGAGGAAGTAGCCGTGCGCTTCGACGCCTTCCCGGACAGAGAGATCGAGGCTGAGGTGAAGGAGATCGGTCGTGAGGCGAGCGAGGCGACACGCACCTATCCGGTGACCCTGGTCATGAACCAGCCCGAGGGGGTGGAGATTCTGCCCGGTATGGCCGGCCGCGCGTCCATCCTCTCCAGACCGCCGGACGACTCTGCGCTGCTCGGGATCGAGATCCCCGCGACCGCGGTCTTCTCGGGCGATGATCCCAATTCGAGTTTCGTCTGGATTATCGACGAGGCGAGCAAGACGCTCAGCCGCCGTGAGGTCCAGATCGGTAAATTAGCCCAGTTTGGTGTGCTGGTTACGGATGGGCTGAGTCCGGGCGAATGGATCGTCGTCAAGGGCGTGCATTCGGTCGAGGAAGGCCAGGAGGTACGGATTCTCGACGCTACCAAGGCGGATGCCCCCGCATGAATCTGCCCCGATTTGCGTTCGAGAATCAGACGCTCACGCACTTCATCGTTTTCTTGATAGTTGTCGGTGGAATCTACAGCTATTTCACGTTGGGACAGCTCGAAGACCCCGACTTCACGGTCAAGACCGCCGTGGTGATCACCCAGTATCCCGGCGCCAACCCCAGGGAAGTCGAGCTCGAGGTCACCGATCGCATCGAGACGGCGATTCAGGAGATGCCGCAGCTGCGTTATCTGACCTCCTGGTCCCGGGCCGGCCTGTCGATCATCAAGGTCGAGATGAAGCAGGAGTACATGGCCGACCGACTACCCCAGGTCTGGGACGAGATGCGCCGCAAGGTCAACGACGTCGTTCCGCAACTACCGCCGGGCGTTCTTCAGCCCAACATCATGGACGACTTCAGTTTCGTGTTCGGTTTCGTCTTGGCCGTTACGGGTGATGGCTATACCTATGCCGAGCTTGAAGAGTATGTGAAGTTCCTTCGAAAGGAGCTCAGCGTCGTCCCGGGAGTCTCCCGGGCTGACCTGTGGGGCGTACAACCGAAGGTTATCTATCTGGATGTGTCCGAGGCCCAACTCAGTCAGTTGAAGATCACCACCGAGGACATTGTTGCGACCCTCGCGACCCAGAACATGGTGGTCGAGGCGGGAGCGATCGAGGTCCCCGGTAAAAGGCTGCGCGTCGAGACGACCGGTGAGTTTGCGACGCCAGCGGAGATCGGCGAGTTGGTCATCCGGCGTTCGGGCCTGGACGCAGTCACCAACATCGGCGCCGAGCTGGCCCCCTATGCACGCGAGGTCCAAGCCTCCCGGCCGACTGGGCAGACGCGCTCGGGGAGTCGTGCGAGCGCCGTCACGGGCGAACTCATTCGCCTCAAAGACGTGGCGACCATCCGCCAGGGTTATCTCGAACCGCCCGTCAACCAGATGCGTCATCAGGGGCAGTCGGCGATCGCCATCCAATTGGCCAACGTGACAGGCGGCAACATCGTGGACACGGGCGCGGCCCTGGACGCGCGCCTGGAGGAGCTATTGCCCCAGTTGCCGGCGGGGATCGAGGTCGAAAAGTTTGCGTGGCAGTCCGACCTGGTGCGGGAGTCGATCAATGGCTTCGTGATCAATCTGGCCGAGGCCGTGGCCATCGTGCTGGTGGTGCTGACGATCGCCATGGGTTGGCGCATGGGGCTGGTCATCGGCTGGGCTTTGATCGTCACCATACTCGGCACCTTCATCGCGATGAAGGTGCTGGGGATCGACCTGCAACGCGTCTCGCTGGGGGCCCTGGTGGTTGCATTGGGGATGATGGTCGATAACGCCATCGTCGTGGCCGACAGCATGGCGGTAGGCCTGGCGCGTGGTAAGAAGCCGGTCGACGCCGCGGTTGAGGCGGCCAGCAAACCCAGTACCGCTTTGCTGGGCGCGACCATCGTCGCCGCGATGGCGTTTTATCCCGTGTTTTCGGCCCAGGCGGACGCCGGCGAATACGGACGGACGCTGTTTATCGTCGTCGGTATCTCTCTGGTGCTGAGCTGGCTGATCGCGATGACGATGACGCCGCTGAACTGCATCAGTCTGCTAAAGCCACCCAAGGCCAGCGATTCTGAAAAGGATCCATATGACACCGGGTTCTTTCGTGTCTACAGGCGCACACTCGAGGTCGCCATCCGCTTCCGGGTCTTGACGATTGGCGGACTCGGTATATTGCTGGTCGCTGCAATCGTCGGTTTTCCGGGCATTCCGCAACAGTTCTTCCCGGATTCCACCCGCACGCAGTTCCGGATTGA
>JASFVZ010000248.1:0-4446 GCA_050049565.1 Chromatiaceae bacterium
ATCTTCCAGTTGACCCAACGCTTCCCCAGCGGATTGGTCGTTCCGATAGAGTACCTGGCCGTACCCGGCAACGACGGCAGTGTGGTGGCGATCGGGCGCGACGTGCGCGCGGTTGCGCAGTTGCAATCCCGGCTGGCAGCTGCGCAACAGACAATGCAGCGCGGTTACTGGCAGCTCCGCGACGTCGAAAACCGCTATCGGGTCATGTTCGAGGCGTCGAATGATTCGATCGCCGTTGTCAGCGACGATGGTTTCGCGATAAACGAAGCGAACCCGGCCGCGATCGCCGCCTTGGGATTGGCTACCGCGCGTCCGCAGGATGTCGTCGGAAGATCCCTGATCGGGCTTATCGCGCCAGTCGATCGTGCGATGGCCAAGGCTACCCTGGAACGCGCGCTGGAACGTGGCAAGGCACCGCGGATCATGGTGCGTCTGGCGCACAGCGATGTCACCTGGCTGTTGCGGGCATCACTGGTGGACGCCGACCGCGGACGCCAGCTGCTCGTGCATTTGATGCCATCAGGCGAGGACCGCGACCAACCGGCGCCCCGGGGCGCTTTCGAGGTTACGCCGTCACAGCTGTTCGATCTGGCGCCGGACGGGATCATTGTGATGGATGATGACGGTTACATCGTCAATGCCAATCCGGCCTTCCTCGGGATGGTGCAATGCAATGCCCGGTCCGAGGTGGTGGGTACATCGCTCGGAAACTGGATGCGACCGCCGGGTGGTGATCTGCAGATGTTGCAAGACAACCTGCATGGCCGGACAGTGGCGCGCCTGTTCCCAACGACGCTGTATGGCGGCAACGGAGGGCGCATCGCGGCGGAGGTCGCCGCGGTTCGAATCAGCGAGTCGGAGACCGCGATGTACGCGATCTATGTCCGTGATGTCACGCAACGACTCGATGCGCGCAAGAACAACGCCCGCTTCGGTCGCCTGCTCGATTCGATGAGCGCACAATTGGGTAAGGCCTCGTTGAAAGACCTGGTCAACACGTCGACCGGCCTGGTGGAACGCCACTTCATCGAGGCGGCCTTGTCGGCCACCGGCGGGAACCGTACGAATGCAGCCAAACTGCTCAGAGTCAGCCGACAAAGCCTGTATACGAGACTCGCTCGCTACGGCCTGTCTGATTCAGACAGCGACGATTGATAACCCATCGATCCAGACTGCACCAGCTTCAGCGCTTTGACGACGACACCCAAAGACTCGCCGGCCTTCGGCGCTGCCGATCTGAGTGATTGCGAGCGCGAACAGATCCATCTGCCCGAGAGCATTCAACCGCACGGTGCCCTTCTGGTCCTGCGTGGCCCGCAGCTCAAGGTGGTCAAGGCGAGCAGCAACCTGAACGCGGTAACGGGTATCGACGCAGATGCCCTGGGCAGACCCTTCGCCGACTATGATGCGCCGCTGGCGGAGACGATTCTCAGCCTTCTCAAGGAAGAGGGACTGGAATCAATGCCGCAATCCCTGCGCAGCGCATCGGGTCGGTCCCCATACCACTTCGATGTCGCGGTGCATCGGCTGGAGAGCGGTGACGCGATTGTCGAGCTCGAGCCTGTCAGGCCTGGCGCCGATCTGACCGGCTTCATCGAGCAGTCGTTCCAGTCGATCCTATCGACCCTGACGTTGCGCGATCTGTGTGACGAAACGGCCCGGGTGTTCAAGAAACTTACCGGCTATGACCGGGTCATGGTGTATCGCTTCGACCCGGATGGGCACGGTGAGGTCTTTTCTGAACAGCGTGAGGACAACCTGGAAGCCTATCTGGGCAACCGCTACCCGGCCTCTGATATCCCGCAGATCGCACGACGGCTGTACCAGACCAACCGTATTCGACTGCTCGTCGATGTCTCGTATCGGGCCATACCGCTGATCGCCGGTGACGATGCAATACATGACGGGCAGCTGGACATGTCGTTGTGTTCGTTACGCAGCGTATCGCCCATCCATATCCAGTATCTGAAGAACATGGGCGTCAGTGCGACGCTGGTGGTCTCGTTGATGGCCGGTGGGTCACTCTGGGGTCTGGTGTCGTGCCACCACTACAGTCCCCGCAACATCTCCTACGAGACCAAGGCCGCCTGTGAAGTGCTGGCGGAAGTGGTGGCTACCCGCATCGCTGCGCTCGAGAGCTTCGCCCGTGTCGAAGGCGAGCTGGCAATCCGACGAATCGAGAAGCGCATCGTCGAGGCAATCGCGCGCGACGGGAACTGGAAGAGAGCGTTGTTCGATAACCCGCAACTGCTCCTTCAGCCGTTGCAGGCGATCGGGGCAGCGTTGGCGTTTGAGGGCGAGATCCTGTCCACCGGCGAGGTGCCGGGTACGGAGCAGATCCGGGCGATTGTCAGCTGGTTGGAGAGAACACAAGACAAGGAGGCGTTCGCCAGCAGCTGCCTTGGGTCGGACTCGCCCGAGTTCAAGCCGCTCAAGTCCGTTGCCAGCGGGTTGCTCAGCGTACCGATTTCGCGGGCGCCCGGCGAGTACCTGATGTGGTTCCGCCCAGAGCGCATCCGCACCCTCACCTGGGGCGGTAATCCGTTCAAGCCCGTTGAGGTGGGTGACGACCCCCGTGATCTGTCGCCGCGCCGTTCGTTTGCACAGTGGCACCAGCTGGTCCAGGACACCTCGGACCAGTGGTCCAACGCGGACCTGATGGCGGCCAAACTGATTGGCGAATCGCTTGAAGACCTGATCTATCAGTTTCGTGCGGTTCGCATGTTGATCGCACAAGATCAAGTGGCGCAGATAAAGCGGGAAGTCCAGAGCGCCCATCAGCCGATCATCATCGGAGACGACTCTGGACAGCTGCTGTTCGTCAACGATGCCTTCTACAAGCTGGCTTGCCCCTCGAGTCGACACTTGCGTTCGATCGACGATCTGCCCGAACTGTTCAGCGATGAAGCCGCGGCAAGGGATATGCTGGAAACCGTGATGCGCGATCATCAACCTTGGCGGGGTGAGATCGATATCGCGTCCGGCCAGGGGCAAATCCGCACCCTGATGCTGCGTGTCGATCCGGTGTTCTCCGGGGGTTATCGGATACTCGGGTTCGTTTTGTTCTTCGCCGACACGACGGATCGAAAGGTCCTCGAGGTTGCGCGCAAGAACTTCCAGGACGGTATCGCGCAGGAACATCGCGCAAGCGAACCAAGCCTGGACAGCCAGACTGATCTGCTGTTCCGAAATCTGACGGCGAAGATTGTGAACAATGCGAAACTGGCGGCGTTGGAGATCAGTGATGGCGCTGAGCTCGAGTCGGTGCCGAAGATGCTTGAGTCAGTCCGCGACTCGGCCATGAGAACGCGGGCGTTGTTACGGCACCTGCTCACTCGCCGAACGATGTGATCTGTGCTGACGCCCGCGTCCGGCGATTGCTCGGCTAGCCAACAATCGCATCGCCGGTCATCGAACCGAGCGATACTTGATCGGCCAAAGCGATATTGAGTTCGAATGCCGCGGCTGCAGCCGTAAGGGCCTGATCGTATTCTGATGCGGGCAGGATTGTGTCGATCCGCGCTCGAACGCGCTCGGTGTACACCGCCTTGTCCTCGATGCCTGGGAAGGCGAAAAAGGCGAGATGCCGATCCGGCAGCTGGAGAGTGCGCTTCAGCAAGCGGCGCAGTACGGCGCCACCGTTCAGATCGCCCAGGTATCGGACGTAGGCGTGCGCGATCAATCCGGCAAGCGTCGCGGTCTCGATGTCGGCCACATAGCGCTGGCAGGCAGGTACTTCAGTCAACTCGCTTGACCAGTTCGGGCCGGCGAGCGCCTCAAGGTCGCTGCGCAGCGCGGGCGTCCGAAGGATCGCCGGTGCCGTCAAGGGACTGAGTTCAACCGATCTACCAGCTTCTTGCAGTCGCTGTTCCAGCGCTTCGTAGACCGGATAGAGGTTGCGGAGGTAGTGCCGGTACACAGACGGTGTCACTTTACCGGTGGCGATCGAGCGGACCACGCCGGTGCGCTCCGCCCGCTGATGATGGGTTCGCGTATGGGCCTTTAACCGGTCCGACAAGGGATCACCCAGAGGGCGGTCAAGGGTTCGATTACCGCTCTTAAATCGCATCGGGACCTGCCTGCAGAGCCGAAGGCCATTGATCACTGAACAAAGCGCCCGGCGGTCCGTTGATGATGACACCAGGATATCGCTTGTCAAAGTCGGTAGAAACGAAGGTGTCGGCCTTGCGGATCGGATGCCGCCCGGCGGTCGGTTACCGTACCCGAACTGACGTATCCTCGACGCCGGATCGGCAGCGCAACGATTGAAGGAATTCCACGAGCCAAGGCAGCGAACAGGACTGCCGCCTGTTTCTTTGTCGGCGGCCTGGAGGATTATTACCGGTTGGTGCGCGCCAACGGCGCGGCCATCACGCAGGAGTTAGCGGACCAGCCATCGGAAGTGCGCGAATTCGAGGTGGCGGATCCGGATGGAAAGGCACTGAT
>JASFVZ010000032.1:0-9829 GCA_050049565.1 Chromatiaceae bacterium
CACCCTCGGAAAACTCTTCACCGTCACCTCCTTCGGCGAGAGCCACGGGCCGGCGATCGGCTGCATCGTCGACGGCTGCCCGCCTGGGCTCGAACTCAGCGAGGCCGACATCCAGCCCGATCTCGATCGCCGGCGCCCCGGCCAGTCACGCCATACCACGCAGCGCCGCGAGCCCGACGAGGTACAAATCCTGTCCGGCGTCTTCGAGGGCAAAACTACCGGTACCCCGATCGGACTGCTGATCTTCAATCAGGACCAGCGCTCCAAGGATTACGGCGATATTGCGCAGAAGTTTAGGCCCGGGCACGCCGACTACACCTATATCCAGAAATACGGCGTCCGGGACTACCGCGGTGGTGGGCGTTCGTCGGCACGTGAGACCGCGATGCGGGTCGCCGCGGGCGCGATCGCCAAGAAGTACCTGCGCGAGCGTTTCGGGGTCTTGGTCCGTGGCTATCTGTCGGCCTTGGGCGAAAACATCCCCAACGATTTCTCCTGGGATCCGGTCGAGCAGAACCCGTTCTTCTGGCCCGTGGCGGAGCAGGTGGGCGAGCTCGAGGACTACATGGACGCGTTGCGCAAGTCCGGCGATTCGGTTGGCGCCGAGGTCACGGTCACGGCCAGCGGTATGCCGCCGGGCTGGGGTGAGCCGATCTTCGACCGGTTGGATGCCGACATCGCCCACGCGCTGATGAGCATCAACGCGGTCAAGGGCGTCGAGATCGGCGCCGGGTTCGCCTCGGTGTCACAAAAGGGTACCGAGCATCGCGACCTGATGTCGCCCGAGGGCTTCCTGTCCAATAACGCCGGTGGCGTGCTCGGCGGTATCTCGACCGGGCAGGACATCGTCGCGCGAGCCGCGTTCAAGCCGACCTCGAGCATCCGGCTCGGCGGCCGGACAGTCGATGTCGACGGCGCCGCGACTGACGTGATCACCAAGGGACGCCATGACCCCTGCGTCGGCATCCGTGCGGTGCCGATCGCCGAGGCGATGCTGGCGATCGTGCTGCTGGACCATGCCCTGCGACAGCGCGGGCAGAACGGCGATGTGCAGCCGGCGACGCCGGTCATTCCTGGGTAGCTTAGAAATCGCGACAGCGACGAGGCTGTTACGGTGCTCTGCTGATGTTCAGGAGACTGCTTCGCTGTGCTCGCAGTGACGGTCTCCGGGCCTTAGCGCTATGTGCCCGCTTCGCAGAGGTGGCCGCATCCTCGCGTCGGTGAATGGTTCAGCGCAGCACGGCCATCGATTCCTCGATCCATGGTCGCAGGTGCTCAAGATCGCAGGTCCCGGTATCGAACAGGTCCATCAGGGTTGTATGCGCCGCTACCGCCTCGACCTCGAGGCGATAGCCGTTCAACCTCAGAAATACGTCGGTACCGAAGAAGGCGACGCGTTTGTTGCCGTCGACGAATGGATGGTTCTTGATCAGTGACTCAAACAACGCGGCGGCCATGCTCGGCAGGTCGTCGTAGTAGCCGGATTGAGGACGATAGAGTGCGCTCTCCAGTAGCCCGAGATCGCGGACGCCGGGCGATCCACCGAATGCGTCGATCACTGCGTCATGGATGGCAATTGCCTCGTCAAGGCTCAGGAAGGCCACGCTACTTGGCAAGCAGTTTTCCAAGTTCGCGGTTTTTCTCAATAGAATCAGCCAAGTGCTTGGCTACCTCGGGACGCAGTCGCCTTCGCTTGACATAGTCGGCGATCGCTTCGGTCAACAGACCCGAGATGTTCTGGTGGGACTCGGACGCAATCGCGCGCAGGTCCTCCCAGACCTTTTCCTCGACTTGAGAACTGATCTTGACCAGCGCCATGGCGTTAGAATCTAGTCTGCCAATCTTGAAAATTCAAGAAAGCGCCATTTGACGCGCAAGACCAATAGCTGATGCCCTACTGGCGCCTTTCCGGCTTCTACTTCTTCTACTTCGCGCTGCTCGGCGCCCTGGTGCCCTACTGGGGTCTGTTTCTGCAGAACCGTGGCTTCGATGCCGTCGCGATCGGCGAGCTGATGGCGATCCTGATGGCGACCAAGATCATCGCCCCGAACCTGTGGGGCTGGCTCGGCGATCACCTCGGCCACCGCATGCGTATCGTGCGGCTTGCCTCGCTGGTGTCGATCGCGGTCTTTCTGGGGATGTACTGGGCCGAGGGCTTCTGGGCGATCGCGCTGGTGATGACGCTCTACAGCTTTTTTTGGAACGCCTCACTGCCCCAGTTCGAGGTGGTGACCTTCACCTACCTGAAGGAAAAGGTCGCGCGCTATGCGCGGATCCGGGTCTGGGGCTCGATTGGTTTCATCGTCACGGTCGTTGTGCTGGGCATGCTCGTGGACTGGCAGGGGCCGGAGATCGTGCTGCCGGCCGTGCTGGCGATCTTCGTTACGATCTGGCTGAGCAGCCTATTGGTGCGGGACCCGGCGCCCGAGCCGCACTCGGTCGATCAGCCCTCGCTGGCCGCGGTACTGAAGCGCCCGGCGATCGTCGGTTTTTTCGTCGCCGTTTTCCTGATGCAGGCCAGTCATGGCCCGTACTACGCGTTCTATTCGATCTTCATGAAGGACCAGGGCTACGACGAGACCCTGATCGGGCAGCTCTGGGCGCTCGGCGTGCTTGCGGAGGTCGGGTTGTTCATCGTCATGCATCGCCTGTTGGAGCGTTTCGGTGGACGCCGCGTGCTGGTCGCAAGCCTGGTCCTGGCTGCGCTGCGCTGGCTGATGATCGGCTTTGGCGCGGATTCCCTGCTGATGCTCCTGATCGCCCAGCTGCTGCATGCAGCGACGTTCGGGACCTTCCACGCCGCCGGCATCCACCTGGTCCACCACTATTTCCGTGGTCGGCACCAGGGTCGGGGACAGGCGCTCTACAGCAGCGTCAGTTTTGGCGCCGGCGGCGCTGCCGGCAGTCTGGCGGCCGGCTATGCCTGGGAAGGGCTCGGTGCGTCGCTCACCTTTGCCATCGCCAGTGCCCTGGCGCTCGCCGGGGCGTTCGCGGCCTGGCGCTGGATTGACCGGGATCATGACTACTAACTGCTTGGTTTTTGCGCTGGAACTCGCACTTACCGCGTGATTCTTACCAATGACGTCACCTGAGCGAGCGGCTATGCTGCCGGTCGGTGTTACTGGATGTGACACACCGCACGAACATGACCCAGAACCCAGACACCGCCCCCCTGCAGCTTTCCACGCCCGCCCGACGCCCGCGTCGGCGCTGGTGGCTGCCTTTGGCAATCCTCTCCCCGGCCGTGGTGATCGCCGGCGCCCTGATCGCCACCAAACCCACGCCACCACCGGTCGAGGTGCGCGAGCGGGCCTGGCTGGTCAGCACGCAGGCCGCCGCGACCGGCACCTACCGGCCGGCGGTGACGCTCTACGGCCGGGTCGAATCCCTCTGGTCCAGCTCCCTGACCGCCGGCATTGCCGCCGACGTCGAGGAGGTGATGGTCGTGGACGGCGATTTCGTCGCCAAGGGTGACCTGCTGGTCCGCCTCGACGACCGCGACGCACGGCTGGAACTCGCGCAGCGTGACGCCGAACTCAAGCAGGCCGATGCACGCATCGCCTCCGAGATCCGCCGTCACGAGGCCAACGTCGAGGCGCTGCCGCGCGAGCAGCGGCTGCTGGCCCTGGCGCGCAGCGAGGTGTCGCGCCTGCAGGACCTGGTGACGAGCAAAGTCGGCGCACAGTCGCAGCTCGATACGGCGCGCCAGGCCGCCGAGCAGCAGGCGATCGCGCTCTTGTCCCGCGAGCAGGCGGTCGACGAGCATGACGCCCGGCTGGCCGAGGTCGAGGCGGCGCGGCTGCGATCCGAGGCGCTGCGCGATCAGGCGCTGCTTGCCCTGGAGCGAACCCAGGTCCGTGCGCCCTTCAACGGACGCATCGCCAAGGTGCATGTGGCGCCGGGCAAGCGGATGCGGGTTGGCGATCCGATGGTCGAGCTGTTTGACACCGATGCCCTGGTCGTCCGTGCCCAGATCCCGAATCGCCTGCTGCGCCAGGTCCGCGAGACCATGACCGACGATCAGGCCGTGCGGGTCTCCGGTGAGGTCGACGGGGTCGAGATCGAGGCGCGGCTGCGCAGCCTGGCGGGTGCGGCAACCTCGGGTACCGGCGGTATCGACGGCATCTTCGCGCTGCAGCGCGGCGGTGAATTGGTCAGCCAGGGCCGGTTCATCAGGCTGTCGCTGGAATTGCCGCCGCTCGATGGCCTGATCGCGGTGCCCCACGAGGCCATCTACGGTGTCGATCGCATCTACACGGTGGATGCCGATAACCGATTACGGCAGGTCGCCGTGACCCGGGTCGGCGAGACCCGGGACGCCAATGGCGGGGCGCGGGTGCTGATCGAGGCGCCGGACCTGGCCCCAGGCGCCCAGGTGGTCACCACCCAGCTGCCGAACGCGCTCGACGGGCTGCTGGTCACCGTCGCGCAGCAGGACTGAGCCGCCGTGCCCTTCACGCATCGCAACGACATCATCGGCATCTTCGCCCAACACAAGGTCGCGGCGAACCTGCTGATGGTGATCATGCTGCTGGCCGGCGTCTGGGGCCTGTCCAACCTGAACGTGCAGTTCTTCCCGAACTTCGAGGTCGAGGTCGTCACTGCACGGACGGCCTGGACCGGCGCCTCGGCCGAAGACGTCGAACGCTCCGTGACCATCCCGCTGGAGCAGGCGCTGCGCACGACCGACGGCCTCGAGAAGATGACCTCGACATCCAGCCAGGGCATCAGCGTCATTACGCTCGAGTTTCCCGAAGGCACCGACATGGGCGAGGCGACCAACCGCGTCGAGGAGTTGGTCAACACGGTCCGCAACCTGCCGACCGATGCCGAGGCCACGGAGGTCTCCCACGTGACCCGTTACGAGCCCGTGGCCCGCCTGCTGGTGCATGGTCCGCCGGATATCCGCGAGCTGCGGCCGTTGGTGCGCCAGATCGAGCGCGAGTTGCTCGAGCGCGGCATCGCGAAGGTCGATATCACCGGCCTGCCGGAAGACGAGCTTGCGATCCAGGTACCGCAGGCGACGCTCGACGACCTCGACATGTCGTTGAACGACGTGGCCAGCCGGATCGCCGCCGAGTCGCGCGACCTGCCGGCCGGCACCGTCGGCCGTGACGATGTCGGCCGCGAGGTCCGCACCCTGAGCCAGCGGCGCAGCGAGTCCGAGTTCGAACAGATCACGCTGATGGCCGATCAGGATGGCCGGCTGTTGCGCGTCGGCGACGTGGCCGAGGTCGAGCGGCGACCGCGACCCAATCAGGTTGCGCTGACCTACCAGGGCAAGCCCACGGTCGAACTGCAGCTGAAGCGCTCGGCGACGGCCGATTCGCTGGTGTCTGCCGAGATCATGCAGGACTGGTTGGCCGATGCGCGGGGACGCTTCCCGCCGGACGTGACGGTCACCGTCTACGACGAGAGCTGGGCGCAGATCGAGGATCGGATCAATCTCCTGCTCAAGAACGGTCTCGGCGGTCTGATCCTGGTGATCGGAATCCTGTTCCTATTCCTCAACGGACGGGTCGCATTCTGGGTCACGATCGGTATCCCGGTCTCGTTCATGGCGACCCTGGCGATCGTCTATCTGGGTGGCGGCAGCCTCAACATGATCTCCCTGTTCGCCCTGATCATGGCCCTGGGGATCATCGTCGACGACGCGATCGTGGTCGGGGAGGACGCGCTGACCCACTACCAGACCGGCGAGAGTTCGCTGGAGGCGGCCGAGGGCGGCGCGCGGCGCATGCTCGCCCCGGTGATGTCGTCGTCATTGACGACCATCGCGGCGTTTATCCCGCTGTTCGCGATCACCGGGTTCGTCGGCAACATACTCGGCGACATCCCGTTCGTGATCGTCTGCGTGATCATCGCTTCACTGATCGAGAGCTTCCTGGTGCTGCCAGGCCATCTGCGGCACAGCTTCAAGGGCCTGCAGCACGCGCGCCCCGGGCCGTTCCGGCAGCGCTGGGACGCCGGCTTTGCCCGTTTCCGCGACCACTGGTTCCGGCGGACGGTCAACTGGGCGGTCAACAACCGGGTTGCGATCATCGCGATCGCGCTGGCCTTCGTGATCGTGTTGGTCGGTCTGCTGCGCGGCGGCCGGATGGGCTTCAGTTTCTTCCCGAATGTCGAGGGCAATGTCGTGGTGGCCAGCGTGACCTTTGTCGCCGGCACCCCACCGGAGCGCGTCGCGGCATTTGCGAACGAGATGGAGGCCGCGGTCTACGAAACCAACGAGCAGTTCGGCGGCGAGCTGATGCGCGTCGCCCAGGTCGCGACCGGTCGCGGCTACTTCTCGCACGGCCGCCAGGCGCAGACCGGTGACCAGTTCGCGTCGGTGACCGTCGAGCTGATCCCGTCCGACCAACGTGAGGTGCGCAACGAGACCTTCATCGACGCCTGGGAAGGACGCCTGACCAAGCCGCCGGGGCTCGAGTACCTGACGATCACCTCGCGCACCGGCGGACACCCCGGCCGCGACCTCGAGGTCCGATTGACCGGGCCGGACATCGACCCCCTCAAGGCCGGTGCGCTGGGGCTCGCCGATGCGCTGGCCGCGATTCCCGGGGTCAGGGCGATCGAGGACGACATGCCGTTCGGCCAGCAGCAGCTGGTATTTCAACTGAGCCCCTATGGCGAGAGTCTCGGCCTGACGGTCGAGGCAGTCGGGCGCCAGCTGCGCGCCGCATTCGACGGGGCATTGGCGCAGATCTTCAACGAGGGCGACGACGAGATCGAGGTGCGCGTGATGCTGCCCGACAGCGAGCGTTACCGGCTGACCGCCCTCGATGATTTCGGCGTGCTGTTGCCGGGCGGTGACTCGGTACCCCTGCTGTCGGTGGTCGAGCTGAATGAACGGCGCGGCTTCAAGACGGTGCGCCATGCCGATGGCCGGCTCGCCGTCACCGTCTTCGCCGACGTCGACAAGCAGGTCGCCAACGCCAACGATATCCGGGACCAGCTGCGAAGCAGCCTGATGCCCGAGCTCGCGACCGAGTATGGCCTCAGCTGGGAATTCACCGGGCGCGCCGAGGACCAGCGCGACACCGTCGATGACATGAAACGCGGTGCGCTGTTCGCGCTGGCGATGATCTATATCGTACTGGCCTGGGTGTTCGGGTCCTACGGCTGGCCACTGGTGGTGATGGCGATCATCCCGTTCGGCATCGTCGGTGCCCTGTTCGGGCACTTCCTGATGGGGATCACGCCGACCATCCTGTCGATGTTCGGGTTGTTCGCGCTGTCCGGCATCGTGGTCAACGACTCGATCATACTGGTGGTCTTTTACAAGCAACTGCGCGAGAAGGGGATGGCGGTCAAGGAGGCGATCGTCGAGGCAGCGTGCCAGCGCCTGCGCGCCGTATTGCTGACTTCGCTGACCACGATCGCCGGACTGTTGCCGCTGTTGTTCGAGACCTCCTTGCAGGCGCAGTTCCTGATCCCGATGGCCGTGTCGATCTCGTTCGGGCTTGCCTTCGCGACCTTCCTGGTGCTGCTGATGGTCCCGGCGCTGCTGTCCGGCCTGGAGGGCCTCAGGCTGCGGTTGCAACCGTCGGAAGCGGCCGAGGAACGCGGTGTTCCCTAAGCCTTGCCAGTGCACGCGATGATCATTTCGCGTGCGGCGTTCGAGACGTCGCGTCCCTTTCGTGTGACGGCACCCAGCCGGCGCGAGAGCGCAACGCCGGCGATCTGCACCACCTTCAGCTCGTCATTGAGCAGGGTCGCGGGCAGCAGGCTCCAGCCGAGGCCGGTCGCGACCAGCATGCGCAGGGTCTCGAGGTAGTTCGTCGCCATCGCGACGTCGAGCACGACACCCTGCGCCAGCAGTTCCGCTTCGAGGATCGCCCGGGTATAGGTCGTGGGGCCGGGCAGCACCGCGGGGTAGCCGGCGAGGTCGGAAAGCCCGGCCCTGCCGGGCGCGGCCAGCGGATGGTCGCGGGACACCACGAACACCAGCCGATCATCCCACAGCGGCTGCAGCTCGAGTCGTTGTGATTCGGCCGGTGGCAGGGTCACGATCGCCAACTCCAACTCGCCGGTTTCCACCGCACGGCAGGCCGCCTCCGAGTCCATGAATCGGATATCGAGCTGCACCTCCGGAAAGTCGCGCGTGTAGTGCTTCAGCGGCACCGGCAGGCGGTGCAGGCCGATGTGGTGACTGGTACCCATCAGGAGCCGGCCGCGTACCTGCCCCGAGAGGTCGTGGAGATAATTCCGCAGATCGCCGGCGTCGTTGAGCAGCCGCCTGGCGCGTGGCAGCAGCGCAGCGCCGGCCGCGGTCGTGCTGACCCGGCGACCGACCCGGTCGAACAGGCGCGCACCAAGTTCCTGTTCCAGTTGGGCCACCCGCTTACTGACCGCCGGTTGGGTCAGGTAGAGCACGTCGGCGGCGTCCGAGAATGACCGACGGTCAGCGACTTCGACGAACGCCTTGAGGGCGGCAAGATCCATGAAATTCTTCTAGAGAATCAGCAAAATGAAAAACATGAATTTGTTTTATTCATTTTAGGCGTTATTTTTGTCCGGGTCAGATCATCAACCGTCCCGGTACGCATGAAACCGAAAACGCTCTACGACAAGCTGTGGGAATCACACGTGGTCCGAGAGGAGCCGGATGGCACGGCGCTGCTGTACATCGACCGCCATCTGGTCCACGAGGTGACGTCGCCGCAGGCCTTCGAAGGCCTGCGCATGGCCGGCCGCGGCCTCTGGCGCACCGATGCGAACCTGGCGACCGCCGACCACAATGTGCCGACCACCGATCGCAGCGCCGGCATCGCCGACCCGGTCTCGCGCCTGCAGGTCGAGACCCTCGACCGCAACTGCGCCGAGTTCGCCATCACCGAGTTCGGGATGAACGATCCGCGCCAGGGCATCGTGCACGTCATGGGTCCGGAGCAGGGCGCGACCCTGCCCGGGATGACCGTGGTCTGCGGCGATTCGCACACCTCGACGCACGGTGCCTTCGGGGCGCTGGCGCACGGCATCGGGACGTCCGAGGTCGAGCACGTGTTGGCGACCCAGTGCCTGTTGCAGAAGAAGTCCAAGTCGATGCGGGTCGTCGTCGAGGGCGCAGTCGGTCCGGGCGTTACCGCAAAGGACATCGTGCTCGCGATCATTGGGCGCATCGGCACGGCCGGGGGTACCGGTTATGCCATCGAGTTCAGCGGCCAGGCCATTCGCGACCTGTCGATCGAGGGCCGGATGACCGTTTGCAACATGACGATCGAGGCGGGCGCGCGCGCCGGTTTCGTCGCAGTCGACGACAAGACCATCGATTATGTCCGCAGCCGGCCGTTTGCACCGACCGGATCCGCTTGGGACCAGGCTGTCGCCTACTGGCGGACCCTGCACAGCGATGACGGTGCGGAGTTCGACAAGGTCGTCGTGATTCCCGCCAGCGAGATCGTGCCGCAGGTGACCTGGGGCACCTCGCCGGAGATGGTCGTACCGGTCGACAGCCAGGTGCCGGACCCGGCGCTGGAAGCGGATCCGGTCAGGGCCGACGGGATGCGCCGCGCGCTTGAGTACATGGGGCTCGAGCCCGGTACGCCGATGACCGAGATCGCTGTCGACAAGGTGTTCATCGGGTCCTGCACCAATTCCCGGATCGAAGATCTGCGCGCCGCGGCGGCCATCGCCCAGGGCCGCTCGGTTGCCGAAAACGTGACGCAGGCGCTCGTCGTGCCCGGCTCCGGTCTGGTAAAAGCCCAGGCCGAACAGGAGGGGCTCGACAAGCTCTTCATAGCGGCCGGCTTCGAATGGCGCGAGCCGGGCTGTTCGATGTGCCTGGCGATGAACGCCGATCGCCTCGAGGCGGGCGAGCGTTGCGCGT
>JASFVZ010000249.1:0-4425 GCA_050049565.1 Chromatiaceae bacterium
AGGCGCACACTCGAGGGCGCCATCCGCTTCCGGGTCTTGACGATTGGCGGACTCGGTATATTGCTGGTCGCTGCAATCGTCGGTTTTCCGGGCATTCCGCAACAGTTCTTCCCGGATTCCACCCGCACGCAGTTCCGGATTGACTATTGGGCGCCGCAGGGCACACCGATCCAGAGCGTCTCAGCGGCGGTCAAGGGCATCGAGGACAAGCTGGTCGGCGATCCAAGGGTCAAGGACGTGGGGACCTTCATCGGTTCAGGCGGGCCGCGTTTCTATCTCCCGGTCGATCCGGAGTTTCCCTATCCGGAATATGCACAGATCATCGTCAACACGCCGACCTTCGCCGACGTAAACAGTTTGATTCGTGAGATCGAGCCCTGGTTGAATGAGCATTACACCGAGGCGATGACGCGCGTACGCAAGTACACCGTCGGGCCAGGGGATGACTGGCCGTTCGAGCTGCGCATCAGTGGGCCGGCCGAGGCAGACCTCGGCACATTGCGACGGCTGGCCAATGAGGGCATGGCGATTTTGAAAGAAAGCCCGATCGCCAAGCACGTGCGTACCGATATGCGCCAGCAGGTGCAAAAAGTGGTGATTGACTACGACCAGGAACGAGCCCGCTGGTCAGGGGTTTCGCGCGAAAACATCGCCTTTTCGACACGCGGGGCCTTTGACGGTACGCCGGTTGGGGTGTTTCGCGAAGGTGACACGCTGTTGCCGATCATCGCCCGCTATGTCGAGGAGGACCGCGCGCGCGTGTCCGGCGAACTGGACGTGGTGCAGGTTCAACCGACCCTCGGGATAAGAACACTGCCCCTCGGGCAGGTCACCAAGGACATCCGGCTCGAGTGGGAAGACCCGATCATCGTTCGTTTCCAACGCCGGCGGCAGGCGGCGATACAGGCCACGCCAGACGGCGTGACCTTCCCCACACTGCGGGCCAGCGTGATCGACCAGTTCGAGGCCATGGAGCTGCCGCCGGGCTACAGCATGTTCTGGAAAGGCGAATATGACAGCACGCGAACCGCGCAGTTGTCCCTCGTCCCAGGCGGCGTGCCAGCGATAGTGATCATGACCGTTATCATCGTCGCACTGTTCAATGCGCTGCGACCGTCATTGATCATCGCACTGGCTATCCCGTTCGCGATCATCGGGATCACGGCGATATTGTTGCCCACGCAGACACCCTTTGGATTCATGGCGCTCCTCGGCGCGATGAGTCTGGTCGGCCTGATGATCAAGAACTCCATCGTCCTGATCGACGAGATCAAAGCCAATCTGGACGCAGGTCTGAAACCCTATGACGCCACGGTCGAGGCGGGCATGTCACGTGTACGCCCGGTGGTTTTGGGGGCGGCGACCACGGTGCTCGGTGTGATGCCGCTGCTGCAGGACGCGTTCTGGATCTCGATGGCGATGACCATCATGGCGGGGCTGACCTTCGGTACCATTATCACGATGGTGCTTGTTCCGACACTTTATGCCACGCTATATAGGATCTCCTCACCGGGTTCGAGCAGCACTGCGAGTGCGGGCAGGCAAGTCAACGAGGCGTGAGAGGCAATCGCGCTGGACATGGAGTCGAGCCACTCCCGCTCGTCGAGATGTCTGTGCTCGCGATGCCTGCGTGGTGGCGGGGACACAGGGTAGGGAAATAAGGTGCTGGTGGCCGCCATGGCAGTAGGCGGCCTCAGAGATTCATACTGTGAACGATGAGCCGAGTTTGGCAAAACGCCGCTGTGGCAACCGGTCTCGGTGTTCTGCGCTAGGCTGTTTCGCATCCAGTCGCTGACGAGTTAACCTGCATCGCGGCGCTCGGTCGTTGGCAGAATCTGGGGAAGCATTGGCGGGGCAGGAAGACAACCTCTCAGGCACGGCCGGCGCCGATCTCAGCCTTCCCGATCAGGGACGCGCGGTCCTGCGCCTCTCCGGTACCTGGAGCCTGCAGCAGGATCTTCCGGATCCTGGCGCAGTTGGTGTGTCCCTATACGAAATGCCCGATGCAAAATCGCTGGGCTTTCAGACCGACGCAGTCGTTGACTGGGATTCGGCACTGGTCAGCTACCTGATGGAGGTCATAAACGTCTGTCGCGCCCGTGGGCTGGAGGTCGACGACAGTGGCCTGCCGGAGGGCGTGCAGGGGCTGTTGAAACTGGCCTATGCGGTTCCCGAACGTAAAGGCGCACGGCGCAAGGCCGACCGTGATTCATTTCTGGAACGACTCGGCAATGATGCCGTCGACCTCGTGCGCTCGAGTGGTGAGATCATCGAGTTCTTTGGCAACGCGGCTATCGCTTTCCGGCAGATGTTGCGCGGCAAGGCCCGATTCAGGACCGCCGATCTGTGGCTGAGCATCCAGGAGGCCGGTGCCGACGCCCTGCCGATCATCAGTCTGGTCAGTACGTTGGTCGGCCTGATCCTCGGCTACATCGGCATACAGCAGCTCGAGCAGTTCGGCGCAAAAATCTTCGTCGCCGATCTGGTCGGTTTGGCAACCGTCATCCAGATGGGGGCCTTGATCACGGCAATCGTACTGGCCGGTCGCACCGGTGCGGCCTTCGCAGCCCAGCTCGGCACCATGCAGGTCAACGAAGAGATCGATGCACTGCGCACGCTGGGTGTGTCGCCGATGGAGTTTCTCGTGCTGCCGCGTCTGATCGCGCTGATCCTGATGACGCCGCTGCTGGCACTCTACGCCAACGCGATGGGGATCTTCGGTGGGGCCCTGGTGGCAGCGATCGACGGCGACCTGACCATGACCGGCTACTTCGTTCAGACGCAGCAGGCAATCGGGCTCAATCATGTCGCCCAGGGGCTCATCTCGGCCGCGGTGTACGGGGCCATCGTTGCGGTGTCCGGTTGCCTGCGCGGCATGCAATGCGGTCGCAGTGCGTCCTCCGTCGGCCTGGCGACCACCTCCGCGGTCGTGACCTCGATCGTCTTCATCGTCATCGCCGCCGCCGTGCTGACGATCATCTTCCAAGCGGTCGGACTCTGATGACTGACCCGCAGACACATATCCGGGTCGAGGGTGTCGCGCTTGCCTATGGAAGTTTCCTGATCCAGCAGGATCTGACCTTCGATATCAGACGCGGCGATATCTTCATCATTCTGGGCGGCAGCGGCTGCGGCAAGAGCACCGTCATGCGCAGCCTGTCGGGCCTGCTGGAACCTAAGGTGGGCAGCGTCTACTACAATGGCGTCAACTTTTGGGAGACACCGCAGGCCGAGCGCGATCGCATGATGCACCAACTCGGCGTGATGTATCAGCGCGGTGCGCTGTGGAGTTCGATGACGTTGAGCGAGAACATTGCGCTGCCTCTGGAGTTGCATACCGGGCTCAGTGCGTCGCAGGCCATGAGCGTTGCCCGCTATAAGCTGGCGCTGGTCGGTCTCACAGGGTTCGAGGACTTCTATCCATCCGAGATCAGCGGTGGCATGCAGAAGCGGGTCGGCGTGGCACGCGCGATGGCGCTCGATCCGGAGATCCTGTTTTTCGATGAGCCGTCGGCCGGGCTCGATCCGCTGAGCGCGCGCATGCTCGACGACATGATCCTGGAGCTGCGCGAAAGCCTGGGTACGACCATGGTCGTGGTGACGCATGAGCTGGCGAGCATCTTCGCGATTGCCGATGACTGCGTATTCCTCGATGCAGAGACCAAGACGATGCTGACGACAGGCAACCCGCGCGAATTGCGGGACCATAGCGATATCCACAAGGTGCGCGCGTTTTTGAACCGGGGAGAGCTATGAGCAGGAAGGCCAGCCCAATGGCGATCGGTGGTTTTGTGCTGGGTGCCCTGGTCCTCGCCATCGCGACTATCCTGCTGTTCAGCAGTGAGGCCTTGTTTCGCTCCAAGATCCCGATGGTGTCCTACTTTCCCGGCACGATTCAGGGTCTGCGTGTGGGCTCGTCGGTGGAGTTCCAAGGCGTACAGGTAGGGCAGGTGACCGGTATTGAGCTCGACTACTGGCCGAGCGAGGGGCGTTTCTTGATACCGGTCTATTACGAGGTCTGGCCCGAGGCCCTCAATGTACGCGAGGGTGAGGCGGGAGACGGCCATATGTCGGGCGGTGAGTATAGCCGCCTGGTCATTGATGAGGGTCTGCGTGCGCAGCTGGAGGCGGTGAGCCTGGTAACGGGGCAGTTCCTGATTTCGCTGGGTCTGCACCCAGATACCCCGGCTACCCTGCTTGGGCAGGACAGCAAGCGGGTAGAGGTCCCGGCCATCGAAGCGACGCGTGATCGGATCGCCAGCATGCTCCAAGGACTGCGCTTCAACGAACTGGTCGATAGCGGGATCGCGACCTTCGAATCGCTCTCGACGCTTCTGGAAGAAGGGGGCCTGCGCGGATTGGCCGCCGAGATGCAAGACCTTGTCGCTGATTTCAGGCTGCTGGTCCAGCATCTGGATGCCGGTG
>JASFVZ010000250.1:0-4415 GCA_050049565.1 Chromatiaceae bacterium
CCCGTTCAATGATTTCAACGGCGTCGTCGAAGAGGTCGACTACGAGAAGAGTCGCCTGAAGGTCTCGGTGCTGATCTTCGGCCGATCCACCCCGGTCGATCTCGAATTCGGCCAAGTGGAGAAAGGGTGAGCCGCGACCGTCATGCCAGTGGCATGACGCAGCGCGGCGAACGCCCGGGCAGGATGCCCGGGCCGGGGGTAGAGAAGACCTCGAAAGCCGCGCCAGGGATGGCTAGTAGAGATTTGCTTACGAAGCTGTGATGCCAGTGGCATGGACGCAGCGCGGCGAACGCCCGGGCAGGATGGCCGGGCCGGGGGTAGAGAAGACCTCGAAAGCCGCGCCAGGGATGGCTAGTAGAGATTTGCTTACGAAGCTGTGATGCCAGTGGCATGACGCAGCGTGGGTGAGCGCCGGTCGGCGCAGCCGGCAAAAAGCCACTTAACGGGGCTTTTTGAGGCGTAAACGCGAGGCCTTGGATGGCCGAGCTGGAAGGCGCTCCATGGACGGATACTCGGCACCGACTTGATCGGGGTGCGTGAGCAAAACGGTGGAGCGGGCCCGTGGCCGAGCTGGAAGGCGCTCCATGGAAGGATCTTTGGCACCTTACTTTAGATTGAGGTGCATGGATAAGTCGCCAGAGCGGCGCCAGGGATGGTTAGGAAAGATTCTGCTGACGAAGCACAGCTTCGCCGGCACAACCAACGGGGAGCCCGGGTAACCAGCCCGCGGGCGTCTGCACCCGAAGAGAGGTAATAGTGGCAAAGAAGATTCAGGCCTACATCAAATTGCAGGTCAAGGCGCAGGAAGCGAATCCAAGCCCGCCGGTGGGACCGGCGCTCGGGCAGCATGGCGTAAACATCATGGAGTTCTGCAAGGCGTTCAACGCGCAGACGCAGAACACCGAGAAGGGCCTGCCGTTGCCGGTCGTGATTACGGTCTACAGCGACCGTTCCTTCACGTTCGTGATGAAGACCCCGCCGGCCTCGATTCTGCTCAAGAAGGCAGCCGGGATACAGAGCGGCAGCGGCCGACCCAACACGGAGAAGGTCGGCACGGTCAGTCGCGCTCAGCTTGAAGAGATCGCCAAGGCCAAGGAGCCTGATCTCACGGCGGCTGATCTGGATGCGGCCGTTCGCACCATCGCGGGCTCGGCGCGCAGCATGGGACTGAACGTGGAGGGGGTCGAATAATGGCTAAGTTGACCAAGCGCCAGAAAGCGATTCGGGAAAAGATCGACAGCGAGAAGCTCTACCCGGTGGACGAGGCCTTCACGCTCCTCAAGGAACTGTCCACGGTGAAATTCAGTGAATCAGTCGACGTGTCGGTCAACCTGGGCGTCGACCCGCGCAAATCCGATCAGGTGGTTCGCGGCTCGACCGTTATGCCGAACGGCACCGGCAAGACCGTGCGCGTCGCGGTGTTCGCGCAGGGCCCGGCCGCTGAGGCGGCGACCGAGGCGGGGGCCGACAAGGTCGGGATGGATGACCTGGCAGCGGAAGTCAAAGCCGGCAACATCGACTTCGATGTCGTGGTCGCCGCACCGGACGCGATGCGGGTTGTCGGTCAGCTCGGTCAGATCCTCGGTCCGCGCGGCCTGATGCCGAACCCGAAGGTCGGTACCGTGACGCCGGACGTGGCTCAAGCGGTCAAGAACGCCAAGTCGGGCCAGGCACGGTTCCGTACCGACAAGGCGGGCATCATCCACGCGAGCATCGGCAACATCAGCTTCGAACCGGCCGCGTTGCAGCAGAACCTCGAGGCGTTGTTGAACGAGCTGAAAAAGCTCAAGCCCAGCGCTGCGAAAGGCATCTACATGAAGAAAGTCACGGTCTCCTCGACGATGGGTCCGGGACTGACGCTGGATCAGTCGACCCTGACCCTGGCATGACGAGTAGGCGGACGGGGATGAACGCGCCCTGTCCGATCCAAGTTGGGGGCGTCGCCGGTCCGAAAGTGGCCGGCGTATGCCGTCAAAGACCGCAGGTGCCGGACACGGCTTAATCACCGCCTGCGCAGATGGCGCTCCGGAATCAGGTTCATCCTGGTGGCGGGCACCAAGAAGAGTGGGGGTTTTCAGACCCCTGGTGTTTAACGGGAGTAAATCCCAACGTTGTCGGGAGGTGACGACTTTGGCACTCAATTTTGAGCAGAAGCAAGCCATCGTCGCCGAAGTTGCTGAAGTGGCGAGCACTGCGCTCTCGGCTGTTGCAGCCGAGTACCGTGGTCTCACCGTCGAGGATATGACCTCGTTGCGTGCCGAGGCGCGCAACAACGGGGTCTACCTGCGTGTGGTGAAGAACACACTGGCTCGCCGTGCGGTAAAAGACACCGAGTTCGAGTGCATGACAGAAGGCCTTACCGGACCGCTGGTACTGGCTTTCTCGCAGGAAGACCCGGGTGCCGCCGCACGTGTCGTCAAGGACTTCGCCAAGGATCACGACAAGCTGAAGGTCACCCTGGTGTCCATCGGCGGTCAGATGCTCGAGGCATCTGAACTCGAGACCCTGGCAAAGATGCCTACCTACGATCAGGCCATCAGCATGCTGATGTCGGTGATGCAAGCACCGGTACAGAAGCTGGCGCAGACCCTGAACGAGGTGCCGGGCAAGCTTGTGCGCACGGTTGCAGCAATTCGCGACGCCAAGGAGGCTGCGTAAGGCAGCGTCCTGACCCTATCAGTGCGAAAGAACAATTGGAGTTGAATCATGTCGAAAGAAGACATCCTTGAAGCCATCGCCAATATGTCGGTGATGGAGGTTGTCGAGCTGATCTCCGCGATGGAAGAGAAGTTCGGCGTAACCGCAGCCGCTGCCGTGGCCGTCGCCGCACCGGGTGCCGGTGGCGACGTAGGTGGTGCCGCTGCTGAAGAGAAGACCGAGTTCGATGTCGTGCTCGCGGGCTTCGGCGACAACAAGGTCGCTGTCATCAAGGCCGTGCGCGGCCTGACCGGCTTGGGTCTCAAAGAGGCCAAAGAGACCGTCGAGAGTGCACCGAGCACGCTCAAAGAAGCCATCTCAAAGGAAGAGGCCGAAGAGGCGAAGAAGACCTTGGAAGAGGCTGGCGCCACCGTCGAGCTCAAGTAACCGAGCTTGGTAGCGCACAACGTCATCCGGGAACGGGCTGGCGGCCGAGTGGCCGCTGGCCTTTTCCTGTTGCCGTCACTTGCTCGGTCGAGCGGCGGTGGTCTGCCGTCAGCGAGCGGCGGCATTGATGACTCGAGCGGTGTGTCCGAACGCTGAAGCCCTGCGGCTCTGGCGGTACACATCCCTGAATCCAGAACACTCGAGGTAAGGCAGGCATGGCCTATTCGTTCACCGAAAAGAAACGCATCCGTAAGGACTTTGGCAAACGCTCCAGCATTCTGGAGGTGCCATTCCTGTTGGCGACACAGATCGAGTCCTACCGGAGCTTTCTGCAAGCAGACCAGCAGCCGGATGAACGCGGCAGCATCGGCCTGCATGCTGCCTTCAACTCCGTATTCCCCATCGTCAGCTATTCGGGGAACGCCGCGCTCGAGTATGTGAACTACCGACTCGGCGAGCCGGTATTCGATGAGCGTGAATGCCAGCTGCGCGGCGCGACCTTCGCCGCACCCCTGCGCGTGCTGGTGCGCCTGGTGATCTACGACAAGGACGCCCCGGCCGGCGCCAAGCAGATCAAGGACGTCAAGGAGCAGGAAATCTACATGGGCGAACTGCCGCTCATGACCGACAACGGCACCTTCATCATCAACGGCACCGAGCGCGTCATCGTCTCCCAGTTGCACCGCTCACCCGGCGTGTTCTTCGACCACGACAAGGGTAAGACCCATTCGTCGGGCAAGCTGCTGTTCTCGGCGCGCGTCATTCCCTACCGCGGGTCCTGGCTGGACTTCGAGTTCGACCCAAAGGACGCGGTATTCGTCCGGATCGATCGGCGCCGCAAACTGCCGGCCACCATTCTGCTCCGCGCGCTCGGCTACGAGACGTCCGAGATTCTCAAAGCCTTCTTCGAAATGGATACGTTCCAGATCGGCAAGAAGAAGATCGAACTTGCGCTGGTCCCGTCGCGTCTGCGCGGAGATACCGCCAGCTTCGATATCAAGGCGGGTAAGCAAGTCATCGTCGAGGCCGGCAAGCGCATCACGGCGCGTCACATCAAGCAGCTCGAAGAGGCCGGCGTCACCAAGCTCGAGGTTCCGCACGACTTCCTGATCGGGCGCACCCTGGCGCACGATCTCGTCGACCCCGAGACCGGCGAACTGTTGGCCAAGGCCAACGATGAGATCACCGAGGAGCTCAGTGCCCAGCTGGCGGAAAAGGGTGTCAAGACGATCGAGACCCTGTTCACCAACGATCTCGATCACGGCCCGTTTATTTCCGATACGCTGCGGATCGATCCGACCACCAACGCACTCGAGGCGATGGTCGAGATC
>JASFVZ010000033.1:0-9796 GCA_050049565.1 Chromatiaceae bacterium
TTCTTCAGTTCAGCAACCGGTACGCGTAGTCGACGGTCGGCACGAACACCACCGGTGCATCCGCCGCCTGTTCAGTGCCCGCCGTTCCCGGCGGCGGCATCGGTGGCGGGACCGGCGCCGCCGGCAGCGGTTCGCTCGCGACCCGACCGCTCGACTCCAGGGCGCGCAGCAGGTTCTGCGGATCGCCACGCACGTCGAACTCGAACACCATGTCGTTGCCATCGGCGTAGCGCAGCGCCGCGCTGCGCACCGGCTCGAGCCGCTCTATCAGGTCCAGCAGGGCGGCATAGCGCGGCAGGTCATATACGCCCGAGAAGCGCACCCGGGTCCCGCTCAGCCCCCCCACACCGGCCACCGGTGCGTAACGCGCGGCGAGACGGTCCTGGACCTGGTCGACGGCGAACTGCAGGGCGGCATCGAACGTCATCGGCGGCGAGGCGAATGACTCGCTGCCGGCGGCGCCGATCAGTGACCAGGCGCCGCGCCATCGGTCTTTGCCGATCGCGGTCAGGCGGCCGGTCAGTATCCGGTCGTGCGGATAGCGGGCCGACGCACTGCGCACCGCCTGCAGGTAATCAGCCCACATGTCGGCCGGGGTCAGCGCCGCCTGGTCCTCGAGATCCATCAGCGGCAGCTGCAACGGCAGGCCCCGCTCACGCGCCCGTTCGAGCAGCGCCACCCGCGATGTCGGACGATTCTCCAGGGCGACCAGCTGACGCTGGCCATTCTGTTCATTGGCAAGCCACACCAGCACTGTGGGACGCTGCACCCATACCGGCAGATTGCGGTCGCGCAGCATGCGTTCGACCGCTGCGCCGTCGAAGCGCGCCCAGAGATAGCGGACCGGTTCGCCGCCCGCCTGCTCGTTGCGGTAGCGATACTGCTGGACCAATCGGGGGGCGGCATCGAGTACATCGGCCGCGGCCGGCTGGCTGGCGATTGCGGCATTCCCACTGACGCGCACCAGCACACGCTCGAGCATCTCGGTCAAGGCCGCGTTGCGGGTCTCGGGCGACTCGTCCCCGACCGGCGTCTGTTCGACGAACAGGTCGCCCGACTGGCCGGCGGCGGGCAGGGCCCAGGCCAGCACCAGGACGACCAGGAAACAACGAGGCAACAACATGGCGCGCAGTGTAACAGCCGCACCCGAGCGCCATCGACCGCTGCTGCATTACCCGCGGATGGCCGCTGACGGTACACTTGGCCCTTCGACGGGACGGCACGGAGAGCGACTTGACCGATCAACACCGGGGTGACGACCGCGTGGCCCTCAGTTATGCCCAGGCCGGGGTCGACATCGACGCCGGCAACGCCCTGGTCGAACGGATAAAGCCGATCGTCAAGCGCACCGAACGGCCCGGTGTGCTCGGTGGTATCGGCGGTTTCGGCGCCCTGTTCGAGCTGCCGGTCGATCGGTACCGGGAACCGGTCCTGGTGTCCGGCACCGACGGTGTCGGCACCAAGCTCAAGCTCGCGGTGCAGCTTGCCCGGCACGACAGCATCGGTATCGACCTGGTGGCCATGTGCGTCAACGACATCGTCGTCGCCGGCGCCGAACCGCTGTACTTCCTCGACTATTACGCGACCGGCCGGCTCGACGTCGAAACCGCCGCGGCGGTCGTTTCCGGTATCGGCCGGGGCTGCGAGCTCGCCGGCTGCGCCCTGACCGGCGGCGAGACCGCCGAGATGCCCGGGATGTATGCCAACGGTGAATACGATCTCGCCGGCTTCGCGGTCGGCATCGTCGAGAAGTCGCGCATCCTGACGCCGGACAAGGTCGCGATCGGCGACGTCCTGCTGGGTCTCGCGTCGTCCGGTCCGCATTCGAACGGCTACTCGCTGATTCGCAAGATCCTCGAGGTCAACAAGACGCCGCTGGAACAGGCGCTTGGCGAGCAATCACTCGGCGACGCGCTGCTCGCGCCGACCCGGATCTACGTCAAGCCGGTGCTCGCGCTGCTCGAGCAGATGCCGGTACATGCCCTGGCCCACATCACCGGCGGCGGGCTGACCGAAAACCTGCCGCGGGTGATGCCCGCCGGCAGCGAGGCGATTCTCCGGCGTGACAGCTGGCCGCGGCCGCCGGTCTTCGACTGGCTGCAACGCAGTGGACTGGTCGCCGACGACGAGATGCTGCGCACCTTCAACTGCGGCATCGGCATGGCGATCTGTGTGCCGGCGACGTCGGCCGATGCGGCGATCGCGGCATTGCAGGCCCAGGGTGAGACGGTCTATCGGATTGGCGAGATCCGGGCATCCGACACGGCCAAAGCCCGCGTCATCTACGAATGACCGGGCAGCCCGGCGCATTCCCGGTCGTCGTGCTGATCTCCGGCAGCGGCACCAACCTGCAGGCGCTGATCGATGACGCGGCCTCGGGAGCCGGCTATCAGGTGGTTGCGGTGATCAGCAACCGGTCCGGCGTGCGCGGTCTGGACCGTGCAGCGGCCGCCAACATCGCCACACAGGTCATCGATCACACGGCATTCGACGACCGGGCCGCATTCGACGCGGTGCTGGCCGATACGATCGATGCCCTCGGCCCGAAGTTGATCGTGCTGGCCGGCTTCATGCGCATCCTGACAGACGGCTTCGTCGAACGATTCGCCGGTCGCATGATCAACATCCACCCTTCGCTGCTGCCGGAATTCCAGGGCCTGCACACCCACCAGCGTGCGCTCGCGGCCGGTGTGGCGACCCATGGTGCGAGCGTGCATTTCGTCACCAGCGAACTCGATGGCGGACCTGTGATCGCCCAGGCCAGGGTGCCGGTCGAACCCGGCGACGATGCCGAGGGCCTGGCGGCGCGGGTGCTGGCGCGCGAGCACGAGCTGCTGCCGCAGGTCGTGCGCTGGTTCGCAGCCGGGGAACTGGCGCTGCGTGGCGACCAGGTCTGGCTGCATGACAGGCCGCTTGCCGCGCCGGTGCAGATCTGATGGCCGGTGCCGGCCGATCACTGGCGATCCTGCTCGTTGCGGCCTGGACACTGACGGCCTGCACCGAGCAACCGGTCGCACCCGCGACGCCGATCCGGCTCGAGGCGGCCTACCAGCTGTTGTTCAACGACAGCCTGGTCGGCAACGCCCTGTTTTCCTTGTCGATCGACAAGACCGGCCGCTACCGGATCGAAGCATTCACTTCACCCGCCGGCAGGATCGCCGGGCAGGCCGGCAACGAGGTCCTCGAACTCAGCACCGGCACGATCGACAGCGCGTCGATCAGGCCGCAGCGGTTCGAGCACAGCGTCATGCAGGGCGACGAATACCGGCAGGTGCACCTGGAATTCGACTGGAAACCCAGGCAGCTGCGGGTCAGCACCACGGACGCCGTGCAGACGCTCACACTGCGACCCGACACCCAGGATCGGCTGAGTTACCTGGTCGCTGCCAGCCGTCTGGTTGGTGCAGAACCGGGCGCGCTGCAGGAGCTGCCGCTGGCGACGCTCGAGGCCACCGAGCCGGTCGTGCTGCAGGTTATCGGACGCCGGACCACCGAGGTGCCTTTCGGGACTTACGAGGCGACGGGTATCCGCCGGGTGTCGCTGCAGGGCGACGCCGAACGCGAGATGTGGTTTGCCGATGGGCTCGGGCCGCTGCCGATTCGCATGGTCCGCCGCAGCGACAACAATACGGTCGAGATGCGGCTCGAGACGCTCGATCGCCCCGCGGCTCAGCCGGTCCCGGACTGATCCTCGCTGATCCGACTGGCCAGCGGTCCCTTTTGGCCCCGGTACTTGGCGTCGTCACGCTTGATGTAGGGCCGCGCCGCCGGGCCGGTCAGGGTCTCGAAGCTCATCGCGCCGATCGCCATCTCCGGGCGCAGCGCCAGCGGTAGCTTTCCGGAATTGAAGAACTCGAGCACGATGTTGCCACTCCAGCCGGGGTCGATGCGGTGTGCGGTGACGTGCACCATCAGACCGAGCCGTGCGAGGCTCGAGCGACCGTCCAGCCAGCCGACCAGGTCGGCCGGCAGGGTGATCGACTCCAGGGTCGTGCCGAGCGCCAGTTCACCGGGGTGCAGCACGAAGGTGTCGCCCGCCCCGATGAAGATCTCGTCGCCCATCACTTTCTCGACGGCCTGGTTGACCTGTTCGCGCGAGCCCGAGAGATCGATATACGCAATCGTGTGCGAACTGAAAACGCGGAACCGGTGGCCGAGTCGCAGATCGACGCTGACACCGCTGATGACCCGCTGGTCCGGCGCGGGATCGATAATGATACGGCCGTCGTTGAGCGCCGCAATGATGTCGCTGTCGCAGAGTCGCATGGCTGTCTGATCGGGGTCTCGCCGCAGAAGCCGCGCAGTTTACACCACGGCCTGCGCCGTGCGTCTCACTCGTCGCCGCTGATGGTCCGCGCCTCGGCGTGGGTCAGGTGAGGATGGTTGCGCAGCACGAAACCGGCCTCGTGCAGCTTGATGATCGCGGCCTGCAGATTGTCACGCAGCGTCGCATTGCCGCCATCCAGGTGGATCGCGAGTTGATGCAGTGACACCTCGACATGCCGGTCACGTACCGCCACCGGCATCTGCAGACCTTCGGCGAGCCCCAGGAACGGATCGAGCGGCGCGACGTCGGCCGGGACCGTGTGCAGCGAGGGATGCGGCTCGGCGCTCCCTGCGCCGACCGCCTGAGCCGACACCGGCGGATAGCGCACCGCCAGATACTGCTCGACCTCGGCGGAACCGGCACAGACCGCCTCGACGATCCGCACCGCGGCGTCGGCCCGATCCCGGTCGGGACCCTCGGCGAGCACCGCTGCCAGCACCGCGCGCTGTGCCGGGCTCAGCGCCTCGGCCCGGTAGCCCGTCATCGAAAAGGCGCGCCGCCCGGTCAGATTGCGCAAAAAGGCCTCGGTCGCCGCGTAATACCGCGAGGTGTGGTGGAACAGTTCCTCGGCAAACCCGCCCCAGCCCGGGTGACTGACCGGAAAGTACTGGCCGTCGATGTTCTTGCCATCGGTCATGGCACCTCCTCGACCTACAACCACAACCGGGACGCCCCCCGAACCCGGCAGAAGTGAACGGGTGCGTTGGCAACCCAGACCACGTGAGTGCCAACGCCGAAGCTACTCGATCAAAGCGTATCGAGCTTGCCCATCTCCTTGGCGACCAGGTAGTAGAAGGTCACCCGCTGCTTCTGGCGGTCACCCTTCATCGTCTCGCAGACCTTCGCCACGACCGAATTGCCGGCGTCGGCGTCGGTCTCGCCGAGCTTCTTCATGCACCATTTCTCGCAGACGCGATCGAGTTCCGACGGGTCGGAGCAGGACACCAGCGAGGCATCCTTGCTGCGCAGTGCGATGCCCAGGTGCTTGACGATCTTGTCGACCACGGCGGCATCCGCCCCGGCGTCGTAGCGCTGCACATCCGCAAGATAATCTGACATCGATACTTCCCTCCTGTGGGATCTCATTCGTTGGTGTTTTCGGAAGCTGCAGCATCGCCGCTTCCTGCGCCCGGACTATGCACCGAGCCGGGACTTATCGCCAGTTCGCGGCCGGTCCAGGACAGGCTGTCGATCCGCTTACGGCGCGACGCCATAGAGGGTCAGGAAGTCGTCGACGACCCGCTCGAGGTGGACCCGCAGCTCCGCTTCATCGACGGTCTGGCGCAGTCCCAGCCATAGCGGCAGCTGGTAGATGCCGATCGCATTGTTCAACAGCTGGAACGCCGCGTAGAGCAGGCGCTCGGGCGGAATGACCAGACGACCGGCATCGACCTGGCCTTGCAGGAAGGCACAGACCGCCGCCTTGGTCTTCTTCGGCCCGCTGTCGAACAACAGATTCGCGCTACGCGGCTGGCTCGCCGCCTCGGCCATGACTACCCGGTGCATCGCGATGACGTCGGGATCGAGCATCAGCTCAACGAAACGCCGTGCGACGCCCAGCAGTGCCTGCCGGACATCCGGTTTATCGACCAGCGCGGTCTCGTCGAAACCATAACCCGAGACCTTGGCGCGGATGCAGGCCGAGAACAGGGCCTCCTTGTTGGCAAAGTGGCTGTACACCGTCTGCTTGGAGACACCGGCATGCTGGGCCACGCCATCCATCGACGTCGATCTGGCCAAGACCCGACTGCTCGCGCCGTTCGACGGTATCGTCGTCAGGCGTCTGGTCGACGAGGGCCGCGTGCTCGGCAGCGGCGAGGCCGTCGTTCACCTCCAGGAACAGCGTGCACCGCAGATCCGCATCGGTATCGCCGGTCCCGGCGTAGCCGGATCCGCCTGGGGGTAGATCCCCCATGGACTGAACGGGAACCGACCGCCGGGTCGTCCGGTCCTCGTAGAATCGCGTCCGCTTGGAGGTCGCCGGCGCTCGCTGACCCGGCCACAGTGAGGATCCCCCGTTGAGTCTGCATCCCCTAATGCACCTGCTGGTCGGCTGTTGGCTGCTGCTGACCGCAGCGCTCGGGCCGGCGAGTGCAGACGCCGGGCCGACGACGCGGAGCGAACAGGTCACCGTGACCCTGGAGGCGGGACAGCCGGTCGCGACACCGGGTCAGACCCTCTGGCTGGGCCTGCGCTTCGATCTGATCCCGGACTGGCATGTCTACTGGCGCAACCCGGGCGATTCCGGCGAGGCCCCGCGCGTCGAGTGGTCGCTCCCCGACGGTTGGCAGGCCGGCGAGATCCATTGGCCGGTCCCGGAACGGATCCCCGTCGGCCCGCTGGTCAACTACGGCTACGAGGACAGCGTGACATTCCTGGTACCGGTCAGCGTCCCGGCCGCACCGGCGGCAGGTAATGGCACACCCGGTCTCATCCAAGCCGACCTCAGCTGGCTGGTCTGCAAGGTGGAGTGCATCCCACAGGACGGCCAAGTCAGCCTGCATCTGCCGGTCGGTCAGGCCGGACCGGCATCCGCCGACCGCTTCGAGCCGGTGCGCGCGACCTGGCCGGTCGAGCTGCCGGGGCAGGCGCACTATGAAACCACCGCCTCCGGGCTTGCCCTGCACGTCAGCGGGACCGCGCTGTCTTTCGCCGAGGCGGCCGACATCTGGTTCGCCGCCAACGACTGGGGCCCGATCGCACCGTCCGGGGAACAGTCCTGGACGCTCGATGGCGGGCGACTGAGCCTGACGCTGCCGGCCGGCGACATGCCGTTGGCGCCGGATGCCGTGCTCGAGGGCCTGATGGTCGTCACCGACGGCAGTTCGGGCACCCCGCTGGTCCGCGGTTTCGAGGTCACTGCCCGCCCCATGGCCGCGGCGGCGGAGCCGGAGGCGGCAGCGGTCACCCTGCTGGTCGCGATCGGTCTTGCGGTGCTCGGTGGACTGATCCTCAACCTGATGCCGTGCGTGCTGCCGGTGCTGTCGATCAAGGCGCTCGGGCTGGTCCAGCACGCGACCCGGGAACGCGACCGGAGCGACGGCAACGCAGCCGCTCACCACGGGCTGGCCTTCGGCGCCGGCGTGCTGGCGACCTTCCTTGCCCTGGCGCTGCTGCTGGTCGGGCTGCGCGCCGGTGGGACGGCGATCGGCTGGGGCTTCCAGCTGCAGGAGCCGGTGGTGGTGATCGGGCTGATGCTGCTGATGCTCGCGCTGGGGCTGAATCTGTCCGGCGTGTTCACCATCGGCAGCCGGCTGAGCGGGGTCGGCCAGTCGATGACCGAACGCCGGGACCTCCGCGGCAGCTTTGCGACCGGCGTGCTCGCGGTCGTGGTCGCAAGTCCCTGCACCGCCCCCTTCATGGGCACAGCGCTCGGCTTCGCGCTGACCCGGCCGGCCGTCGAGACGCTGTTGGTGTTCGTCGGCCTGGCGGCAGGCTTCGCAGCACCCTTGATGCTGCTCAGCGCGCGACCCGGCTGGGCGCGCTGGCTGCCGAGACCCGGTCCCTGGATGGAGCGCCTGCGCAACGCCCTGGCCTTTCCACTGTATGCGACGGCGGCCTGGCTGCTGTGGGTGCTGACCCAGCAAGTCGACGCCACGCGCCTGGCCGCCGCACTGGCCGGCACGGTGCTGTTCGCATTCGGTCTATGGTGGCTTGGACAGCCGCTCAGGAAAAACGGCCTGCGTCAGTCGCTGGTCGCCCTGCTGCTGGCCGGCAGCCTCGGCTTCGTCGCCTATGCCAGTCGCGGCGAACCGCCCGTCGTTGCCGAGTCGACGGCACAGCGGTGGAGCCCGGAGCAGGTTGCGGCGCTGCGCGCCGAAGGCCGGCCGGTACTGGTCAACTTCACCGCGGCCTGGTGCATCACCTGCAAGGTCAACGAGCGCGTGGCACTGGATACCGATGCGGTACGCGACGCGCTTCAGGCCAACAACATCGCGTATCTCAAAGGTGACTGGACCAATCGCGATACGGCCATTACCCGCGAACTGCAGCAGCACGGACGCAGCGGCGTGCCCCTCTACCTGGTTTACCCGGCGGGCCCGGGCCAGCCCGAGGTACTGCCACAGCTGTTGACCGAGGGCCTGGTGCTGCAGGCCATCGAACGTTCCCTATCCACTGCCAATCAAGGAGCCTGAATCATGAACCTCAAGACCCTGTTCGGCGCGGCACTGCTCGCCCTCTCGAGCGGCGCCTCAGCCGCCCTGCAGGTCGGGCAGCCGGCGCCGGCCTTCACCGGCGTCGACACCACCGGCCAGACGCATTCACTGAGCGACTTCCTGGGCAAGGTCGTCGTACTCGAGTGGACCAACCATGACTGTCCCTATGTCCGGAAACACTACGACGCGGGCAATATGCAGACCCAGCAGCGCGAAGCCACGGCCGACGGCGTCGTCTGGCTGTCGATCATTTCCTCGGCACCCGGCAAGCAGGGACATGTCAGTCCGGCCGAGGCCGACGAGCTCACCACGAGCCGGGACGCGGCACCGACCGCCGTACTGCTCGACGAGAGCGGCGACATCGGCCGCGCCTACAAGGCACGCACGACGCCGCACATGTACGTGATCGACGCCGAGGGCAGGCTTGCCTACATGGGCGGCATCGACAATATCCCATCGGCCAATCCCGCGGACATCGACGAGGCGACGCAGTTCGTCCCCGCGGCGCTGGCGCAGGTGATGGCAGGCAAGGCGGCCGACCCGTCGGTCACCCGGCCCTATGGGTGTTCGGTTAAGTACTGAGGCGCTGGCTCGGCGGTATTGTCGGGCAAAGCCCGAGCTACACCACTACCGCTGCGGCGAGGCGGACCTGTCGTAGCGCCGGCTGCGCCGGCCTTTCCAGGTTCAGCGCGCGAGCTAACTTCCGATCACACCGCCATCGTCCTTGGTGATCGCGACCAGCGACGGCCTTGGCGGCATGCCTTCCTCGAAGTCCGGCCAGCGCGTTGCCGGGTCCTCGAAGGTCGAGCTGCGTTCGAAACCGGGATAGTCCTTGGTGCCGTCGGTGGCCGGGTGCTGCACGGCGACGAACAGCGTTTTGCCGTCCGGCGTGAAGCAGGGACCGCACATCTCGGCACCGACCGGGACGCGGTAGAACATGCGTCCCGTCCCGCGCCCGGCACCCTCGGTCTCCAGTGCCCAGACCCCGTCGGCGGTGCCCGAGGCCTTCTTCCAGTTGCTGCCCTGATCGGTAGTCACCCATAACCTGCCCTGCGGATCGACCGAGCAGTTGTCGGGGCAGGAGAACCAGCCGTTCTCGCTGGTCGCCGGGTTCCATAGCGCCGCGGCCGCCGGGTTTTTCGGATCGCCGGCCTTGACCAGGATGTCCCAGCGTGAGGTAACTGCCGCATGATCGCCATCGTCCGGGGTGATCTCGACGATATGGCCCCAGAGATTCTTTGCGCGCGGGTTTGCCGCATCAACCGCCTCGGGCTTGCGCTTGGAGTTGTTGGTCAGCATCACGTAGACCTTG
>JASFVZ010000251.1:0-4408 GCA_050049565.1 Chromatiaceae bacterium
GACCATCCGGCCACCTGATCCAGCGACATCCGGCCAGGCAGTCGGAGCGAAGCGACGCAGGAGCGCCACAGTTACTCCGAAGTGGTCGGTGGTGTCAAATTCGCTTGGCGCTTGCGCATCGACTCACCCTTGAGATGAAGGCGATAGGCGTTGTGGACCAGGCGGTCGAGGATGGCGTCAGCCAGGGTCGGATCGGCGATGATGTCGTGCCAGTGATCGACCGGTATCTGTAATGCAGAGTCGATTTTTATGCAGACTCCCTTGGTTTAGGCCTTTGATTTGGGGCTATTTTTGAACCTCCTCGCTCCGCATAACGGAGGTGGGCTTTAGCGAAGCAATTAGCTGATCGGTCGCCTTGAAGCGTCCTGAGCGCAGTTTGGGCGAGATGGCAGATTCAAGCGTTTCCAGTTTCACTGAAGGATCGGCGCGCGTGTAGATTTCTGCTGTCTGCATATGGGCGTGCCCTAACCAGAGCGACACCTTTCGGATGTCCTTGGTCGCCTGTAAGACGGTAAGCGCGCAAGTATGTCTCAACACATGAGGGCTGACCCGCTTGGTGGATAGCGAAGGACAGTGCTGTGCCGCTGTTTTGGTATGTTTGCGCAGGATGTATTCGAAGCCCGAACGCGTCATCGGTTGATGCTGAGCGTTGACGAAAAGTTCCGGCACCAATACCTCGCGTCGCACCGCGAGCCACGCACGCAGCGCCGACGTTGTTTCCTTCCACAACGGCAAACAACGTTCCTTTCGGCCCTTACCATGAACAAAGATGCTTGCACTTGACTGCAGTGTCAGATCGGCGAGTTGCATGCCGATCAGTTCGGAGACTCGTAGTCCTGCTGCAAAGCACAGATGGAGCATTGCCCGATCACGGATACCGCTCCAATGGTCAGGCACGGGCGCATTCAGGATCGCCTGCATCTCTTCTACCGTAAGGTGGCGGACCAGACGAGAGTCGGCTTTCTTTGCTGGAATTGCCAGAATGCGTTGAATCTGCTCCATAGCAGATGGCACCCGATAGGCCATGAAGTGCATAAACGACTTGATGGCAGCGAGTCGCGTGTTTCTGGAACTCGGTCCGTTACCACGTTTCGTTTCCAGATGATTAAGAAAGTCGAGAATCAGGGGGGTATCGAGCTGCTCAAATTGCAGCTGTGATGGCGAAACCTTGAGACGATCCGCAGCATATTTGAAGAGCAACATGAACGCGTAAGCGTATGACTCGCAGGTGTTTTCGCTGGCACTGCGCTCGACTGGTAGACGTTGTTGAAGAAAGGCTGTGATGTGCGGTGCGATGGGAGTCATCGCTGTCCTCCCGCGACAAAGCGCTCGCAACGTTCGGAAATGCTTCTCATCAACTCCGGGGTTGCTTCAAGGTACCAGTAGGTGTGGGCGACGCTGCTGTGGCCAAGATACGTAGACAACGACAGCATGTGCTGCGTGATGTGGTCGCGCCCATCCGGGCAGCTTTCCAGCGCTCTTACCGCAAAGGTATGGCGCAACGAATGAACTGTTGGCCGAGGGCGTCCCGGTTCGCAAGGCAGGCCGAGCTTCGACACAGCGGTGTGGAAAGCTGTTTCCACATCGCGAACAAGCAACGGTTTTCGTCGTAACGAAATGAATACGTGATCATCGAAAGGAGCGTAGGATCTTCGACGCTCCAGGTAACACTCGAGCCCAGCTCGAGCCGTGTGATGTATAGGCACAAGTCGACTTTTGCGGAATTTGGTGCATCGGATCAACAGCCCGTCCGGAGTAATGTCATCGTAGCGCAGCCGAATGGCTTCCGACACGCGAAGCCCCGTGCACGCCAACAAGGCGAAAAGTGTGCCATAGGTGTCTCGCCGCAACGAGCGGCAACCCGACTGACGGGCCGCGCACACAAGTCGCTGAATATCGTCTGCGGAGAAGATGTAGGGGACAGGCCGTGGCCCTTTCTCGGGACCAAAGACGGCAGCGGGCAATTCATGGCGCTGGTCCTCGGCCCGCGCATAGCGAGCGAATCGAATGACATGGCCCAGCCGGCGTGCGCGCGAACAGACTGTTCGTGCTAATCCAGCCCACTCAATGGCGACGTCAGCACAAACATAGTCCCTTTCCCGCACGGCAGAAAAGGCTCCGAAGCTATGGAGAAGATCGCCCTCGGTCTTCAGCGAGAATCCGCACGTCCGCCGCACCGCCAAATAGGACGCTATAGCTTCCGCTAACATGGCAGCACCTCCGGCCATGGTTGGGCCACTTGCTCCAAGGCGGTGATGTCGACTTTCGCATAGATTTGTGTGGTCTCAATTGAACGGTGTCGGAGAATGCTGGAGATATCCTGCAGCGTTGCTCCTTGTCGTAGCATCGAGGTTGCCGCTGAATGCCGAAGCACATGAGCAGCACCTCGGCTCGGACATGTGACCGCAGCTCTTCGCATCGCTTTCTCGACAATGACAGAGACAGCAGAATGCTGAGCGAAGCGTCGGAAGGGAGCTCGCGAGCGAACAAACAGTGCATCGTCATCGCACTGTGGGCGTCCGTCTTGCAGATAATCCACAATTGCCTGGCCGACCTCCTGGGTCAAAGGCAGTAGCGTCTCTCGTCTACCCTTTCCAGAAACGGAAAGCTGTGCGCTCTTCCAGTCGATATCGGTCAGACCAAGTTGAACGATGTCGCCCGCGCGCAGTGCTAAGCGGGCCAGGAGTAGCAGGATTGCGTGATCACGTTTTCCTACAGCCGAGGTCAGGTCACATGATGCGATAATGCGCTCGACGTCTTCGGCTTGCAGATAGCGCGGTAGAGAAGAAAGCCGCCAATGAGCCACGGAAGGAATCGCTGCGTCCAGACCCGCGGCGCATTTGCCTTCAGTGATCAGGAAGCGCAGAAACATTCGCAACGCTGTCACGACTACTTTTGCGGGGGTGTATCCCCGCTTGCTGCTTTTCTCCAGGACAAACCGCCGCAGCATATGAGCTTCAATACCTGCCGCACCGTCAATGCGCTGTAGAAAGTCCAGTATTGGGATGCGGTAATTGTTAATGGCAACATCGCTGGTTCCACGCTGCTCGCGCATCCACACTCGGAATGCAACGAAGAGCGCCGGATCTTGTGTCACCGGCTCGGTGGCACGCGAGACGTCGATGCCAGCACCACAAAGGTATCTCACGAACAAGCGCACGCCGCACAACAAAACATGCCGAGTCTGGGTCGCACTACCGAAGCCTGGGCACCGGCATCGATTCAAGTGATCGCTGAAGCGTGGCACGATCTGTCCAGTGACACTGGCTGGGGGAATGCCTTCTTCATCAGCCCAATAGATGAAGTGTTCTGCGGCGCGGATATGCCTTCTGGCCGTGATCTCCGCATAGCCGGCATCGGCTAGCTTTTGTGCGAAATCTTCAAGCAGCGATCCGCTCGGGCCGGCGCGAAGGGTCTGAATTCGGGAAGGGGAATCGAAGAATTGATCGAGCATGACGTCCTCCTGTGATGGAATTATCTGGCTGGAGGGCCGTCAGTATTATGCGGAGTCAATAGGTCCGGAACGTAATCACATCTGCTTGATTAGCAGACGAAAACTCGTCTCTTGCGACTTCGATATCTGCATAAAAATCGACTCTGCATTACAGTTACCGGTCGAGCACTGGCACGCGTACATCGGCGAGGCCACCCTGGCCGACGCCATTCTCGATCGCCTGCTGCACAACGCTCACCGCCTCCCCCTCAAGGGCGAATCGATGCGCAAGCACCGGGCGCAAACCGCCGCAGAGGAGGCTGTCGCACCATGAGACGCTACCATGTGACCCTCGGCTCGCGGCGCACCACTGCCAGCCTGGATACCTTGTTATCCGACTTGCTCGCCATCCGCCTTGGCGCTCGCCCACAGTCATCCGATGTCCACCACATCGTGCGGACCTGGTTGCAACAGCAACTCGATCAGGGCAATGACCCGGGTCGTTGTCTCGTCAGCCAGTGGTTGCGTGATCAGGCGGTCTTGTTTCTGGTGGATAAAACGTTATCCGATGCCTACCTCGAGCAACTCCTCGACGCCGACAGTGGCTTCGCCAACTCGCACCTTGGATAACAGGCTATCCACTTGCCTCTCCCATCAATCGAATCCGAGGAGACACCCCTATGTGCTTACACCAACCACCTTGACTGATCGTGACCGACTCCGGTACAAAAATCCTCCCAGTGCTTCATCGATGTGCACATCGGTCACGATCACCGAAATGACCGGTCACCTTCGCCGAAATGCGCAGCATTGGATCAATCGAGCGTGCAAATCAACAGCCTCTGTCCAACTGTTTGCTGGAAGCCTTCCGTAAGAGTTGCTGAAGAGCAGTCGGCATGAATCTCATGCTGGCGCACCGAAAATCGAAGCGGCCCACTCTCTTCTCCCACAAAAACCTAACCGCCTGATCCGCTC
>JASFVZ010000034.1:0-9788 GCA_050049565.1 Chromatiaceae bacterium
CCATGGAGCCCAGGAGCAGATTTGAACTGCCGACCTCACCCTTACCAAGGGTGTGCTCTACCAACTGAGCTACCTGGGCGCAAAATCGTCGCTCGGTCCCTACCGAACAGGGGGCTCAGTTCCCCGGCTGCCATCAGCCTGTCCCGAGCCCCGGGCCTTGGAGCGGGTGATGGGAATCGAACCCACATATTCAGCTTGGAAGGCTGAGGTTCTACCATTGAACTACACCCGCATCATTCTCGATGCTGCACCCCCAGCTGCCGATGGCACAGCCATTCCGCACGCTGGCCCCAAGCTTTCGTCGGTTCTGGTTAAAGAATCCTCGCTCGGCGTTGGAGGCAAAATCCTGCTGTCTGGTGGAGGGGGGAGGATGACTCCACGCCTCCGGCGTTCCGCCCTTCGGGCCGCCGCGCTTCGCGCGACGTGGTCCGCGCTCCGCGCCTGCGTCAAACCTCTTCCCGGTTCTCACCCTCCCCCGTTCTGCGGAAGACGCAAATCCCGTCTTTATGGTGGAGGGGGGAGGATTCGAACCTCCGAAGGCTGAGCCGTCAGATTTACAGTCTGATCCCTTTGACCGCTCGGGAACCCCTCCGAAAAAGAGGCGGTATTCTGTGGGAACACCAAAACAGTGTCAATAAGCAGGCCGAGAATCGGCTGGCCAGACGCCAAAATAACAGCACTTGCCGTGTGGTAGCATCGCGGGCCTCGACCGGTTGACGCCGGACCATCGCGGGTTGGCAGTGCTCGCAGGCGCTCTCGGGCTCCTGTCGGCATCGCGAATTTTTAACGCATCTTATTGAAAACAGGGCAATTGTTGTGAAACTCACAATATTCGGAAGCGGTTACGTCGGTCTGGTCACGGGGGCCTGCCTCGCGGAGGTCGGTAACAAGGTGATGTGCGTCGACGTCGACCCCGCGAAGATCGACCTGCTCAACAGCGGCGGGGTGCCGATCTACGAACCGGGTCTCGCAGAAATGGTCCAGCGCAACCGCGAGGCCGGGCGCCTGCTGTTCACGACCGATGCCACCGAGGGTGTCGGTTTCGGCCGGATCCAGTTCATCGCCGTCGGCACGCCACCTGACGAGGACGGTTCGGCGGACCTACAGTACGTCCTCGCGGTGGCGCGATCGATCGCGGAACACATGACCGACTTCAAGATCATTGTCGACAAATCCACCGTCCCAGTCGGCACGGGCGACAAGGTCGCGGCGCAGATCCGGGAGACACTCGCCAAACGCGGGGCCGATATCGATTTCGACGTCGTCTCGAATCCCGAATTTCTCAAGGAAGGCGCCGCGATAAGCGACTTCATGAAGCCCGACCGGATCGTTGTCGGCACCGAAAACCCGCGATCGATCGACGCGATGCGCGAGCTCTACGGCCCGTTCAACCGCAACCATGAACGGCTGCTGTTCATGGACATCCGTTCGGCCGAGCTGACCAAGTACGCCGCCAACGCCATGCTCGCGACCAAGATCAGCTTCATGAACGAGCTGTCGAACCTCGCAGAGATCCTCGAGGCCGACATCGAGAAGGTCCGCATCGGGATCGGCTCGGACCCCAGGATCGGCTTCCAGTTCATCTACCCCGGTTGCGGCTACGGCGGCTCCTGCTTCCCGAAGGACGTCCAGGCATTGGAGCGGACCGCCCTCGACGTCGGCTACGAACCCCAGCTGCTGAATGCCGTCGAGGCCGTCAACAACCGCCAGAAGGAACTGTTGTTCGCCAAGATCAGCAGCTTTTTCGACGGCAACCTGTCCGGCAAGACGATCGCGCTGTGGGGTCTGGCCTTCAAACCCAACACCGACGACATGCGCGCCGCCTCCAGCCGCAAGCTGATGGAGGCGCTGTGGGAGGCCGGGGCGCGCGTGCGCGCGTTCGATCCTGTCGCCCATGAAGAGGCGCGCCGCCTCTACGGCGACCGGGCCGACCTGACCATCTGCGAGCATGCCGACACCACGCTCGACGGTGCCGACGTGCTCGCCGTCGTCACCGAATGGATCGAGTTCCGCAGCCCGGATTTCGAGGAGATCCGTGAAAAACTGAAGTACCCCGCGATCTTCGACGGTCGCAACATCTACGACCCGCAGACGGTGACCAATGCCGGCCTGATCCACTACAGCATCGGCCGGCGCCCCCAGCGGCCGATCTGATTGCCAGCGCCGGATCTACGCTTGGGTTGATCAGCGGCAGGTACAAAGCCACTGTAGTGGTCAAAACCCTTGACGACTTCGGTTTTTTGCGCGATTTTATTGTTACCGATTAAAAACTCCTGCGCAGACAGGTGATTAGGTCCCATTCTTTCCGACGCACCAAGGATTCGGCGCGCCCCGAGCGGCAGCCCCCCCCGCGCGGAACGGCGGGTCCCGCATAGCGCTGGAAGACCACATGCCACGAGCAAACAGAGAGGAGTAGCCATGGGTTTCACATCTAGTGCCCGCGTCGTCGCTTTCGCTGCCGCGAGCACCGTCGCACTGAACGCGGCCGCCGCCGTCCCGAAAGACCTGCCCTACCCGGCCGGCGGCAACCTGACCGCCGAGCAGATCATGGATCAGGTCTACTTCGTCAACCATTTCTACGCATTCGACAACTACGCTATCACGGAAAAGAACCGTGACATCACGGTGCTGGTGATCAAGGGCGAGGGGCGCAAGCCAACGACCAATACACTGGAGCGCTACCTCAACAACGACTACGCCCCCGACGACGCGATCAAGGCCCAGGACCTCGCCATTTTCAGGTCCGGCAAGCTCAAGGGTACGGGCATGCTGATCACCGACTATCAAGATGATGCCAAGAGCCAGTCGTACATGATCTGGCTGCCGGCACTGCGCAAGATCCGCCGCTTTGCCGAGCCCGCACACGACGACGCCTGGGGCGGCTCGGACTTCACGTTCGGCGACGTGGCGCTGCGCAAGCCGTTCCACGAAAAGCATGAGCTGCTCGGTACCGAGACCTTCAACGACTGCCTCGGCTACATGGCGGTCGGCGACGACGAACAGACCCGCTATACCAAGGACCTGCCGAAGGAAGGCGCCTGCGACCACAAGGGAAAAGAGGTCTACAAGGTCAAGTCGACGACCAACTTCGAGAACTGGTGGTACGACTACCGGGTGTCGTACATCGATACCAAGTCCTTCGCCGACTACCGGACCGAGTACTTCAAGGGCGACGAACAGGTGAAGGTGCTTGACCGTCACTGGGTTCCGCTCGGCAAGACCGATGATCCGCGCGCGGTCGGCTGGGGCTATTGGTACGGCAAGACGCTCGCGACCGGCAACCAGACCTGGGCCGTTATTCCGGAGAACGTCAACACAGTCAACGCCGACTATAACGACGACTGGTGGTCTGAGAAGACGCTGCGAAAGATCAAGCGCTGATCAGACACCGCGGCAAGTCCGCACATAAATATAAACGACCGGGGCGCAAGCCCCGGCACATCAAGACGCGCAGAGCGCGGAGGGAGTTGAAGATGTTTCGCAAGTCACCCGTTGGGCTGGCGATCGCCGCCCTGATCGGTGCGCCGTTGTGCGCCCATGCCGAGCTCGACATCTCGGCCGAGCTCAAGAACGAAACCGCGGTATTCATCAGGTCCGGCCAGATGACCGGTCAGGCCCGAACGACCAAGGACGATCGAGAGAACGACGCCGGCGATCTCATGAAGTTCGAGAACTCGGCCCGCATCTTTGTCAATGGCGACGTCGGCGAGGAGAGTACCTGGCACGCCGAACTGCGCCCGGTCTGGGATACCGAGGGCATCGACTCCGACTACAAGGGGCATGAGAACTACACCCAGAACGATTATCTGCGCGAACTGTACGTCGACACCAACAGCTTCGGCTGGGACTTCCGGGCCGGCAAGCAGCAGGTGGTGTGGGGCACCGCCGACGGCATCAAGCTGCTCGATATCGTCAACCCGACCGATTTCCGCGAACTCAATCAAAATGCCTTCGAGGACTCACGCATCCCGGTCTGGATGATCAACGCAGAGCGCTACATCGGCGACCGCGGCAACGTCCAGCTGATCCTGTCGCAGGCCGAGACCAACAAGGTACCGGGGCTTTGGACACAAAATGATGGCTCAGACCGTTCGACGACAAGGCACGATCCAACAACGAACAGCTTCACCTTTACCAACAACGGACAGATCGAAGGACAAGATAGGGACCATCCGTTCATCCTGAAGGGCGTCGATGTGATCACCGGCGGCGTGAATGGCTTCTTCAACATCGGCTCCGCGTTCGCGGGCGTCACGAACACCTTCTCCCAGGGAGGCTTCCTGAGCCCGGGCGGTTCGGGGACCCCAGCACCCGGCAATCCTTTCGCCGAGTTCACGACGGTCGATGGCTTCGTCAATGCGCCTGCACTGCCGGCCGCTTGTGGCCCTGCACCAAATGGCGCGGCATGCCTCGAAGCCTTCACCGAACTGACCAACGCCAACGTCACCAACCTTATCGACGTCAATCCGTCGACTGGTGCGGGCTGGAATGTGTCCAACCCGAATTCGGCCTGGGAGCACTTCCCCAACGCGACCTTCGCGACTTTCAACGCCTATGTCGGCATGAAGACGGAGTACCGTCGCGATTACGACGACGACTTGATCCCGGAAGACGCGAACCTCGGCGGTCGCTTCAGGAGCTATCTCGACAACGGCCTGAACTACAGCGTCAACTATTTCTACGGTTACGATGCCAACCCCCATGTGAACATCCACTGGGAGGACCCGAAATCCGGCAGGCGGCTGAAGGTGCAGTCGTATGACTCCGGTGTTACCACGCCGAGCGGACGCGCCATCCGGAGCCTCCAGATCGTGGATCCTAAAACAGGGAACAACTACGGCGGCAACGCCAGCGGATTCGTGACTGGGTTGGATAACGTCGCACCCGGCGAGGGCGGACCGGCGAAACTGGTCTTCGTCGAAGACCGCAACCGCATCCACAACCTCGGCACCTCGTTCGATTACGCGACCGAGGCCGCCGATATCCCGTTGGTCCTGCGCGGCGAGTTCCTGTACCAGAAGGACGTGATGCAGCCGGTAGTCGACCGCGGCGAGCTGGCCGACGGCAACCTGGTCGGCGGGCTGAAGAGCGAAGAGGCCGACTTCTTCAAGTACGTGATCGGCCTGGATGCCACGGTGATGACCAACCTGCTGGTCAGCGGCCAGTTCATCCAGTTCCGGAACCTGGACTATGTCGACGACGACTGCAAATTCACCACGCAGGGTGGCGCCCGCGCGGAGTGCTCCCGGTACACCGGCGACGCGGCCGTGATGAACGTCGAAAACGGCCTGCAGCAGGGCAAAGAGAACAAGGAGTTCTACTCGCTGTTCCTGTCCAAGCCGTTCGGCCCCAACCAGCTCGGCCGCTGGAACAACATCGTCATCTACGAAGAGGGCGGCGGCTACTGGAACCGGCTGGATGCCGAGTACACGGTGACCGACCAATTTATCGTCGGCGGCGAGGTGAATGTCTATTGGGGTGACGACGACACCCTGTTCGGCCAATTCGATAGGTCCTCGAATGCGCAGATCACCTTGAAGTACATCATCGAGTGATCGCCGCCTGAGCGATGGAGCTCTGCAAGAGCGGCGTTCGGCCCGGCCGGCGCCGCTTTTTTGACCACTGAACCTTATGTAGTCAGGACGAATTGAGATGAAAACCAAAGAGAACGCGTGGGCGAATGCCTATGCCGATTTCGTCATTCGCAACCGCTGGGTGATTATCGTCCTGCTGATCATCGCATCCGTCGTTGCGGCGCTGCAGATCCACAAGCTGGATATCCGCAACGATCCCGACACCCTGCTTCCGCCGAGCAACCGCTACGTCGCGACCAACCTCTACGCCGAGCACAACTTCGGCATGGGCAACCTGATGGTGTTCGCGCTCAAGGTGAAGGAAGGCGACATCTGGCAGCCCTGGTTCATCAACACGATCCAGGAGATCCACCAGAAGCTCGAAGCGCTTCCGCACTCGCGCTCAGCGAATTTCATCAATATCGCTGCGCAGAAGATCAAGTACATGGGCACCGACGAGAACGGCCTGGTGTTCAAGCGACTGATCCCGACCGAGGGCATCAGTGACGATCCGCAGGAAGCGGCCGAACAGCTGGCGTTTCTGCGCGAAGGCGTCAAGAACAACCCGGTCATGGCCCCGATGCTGGTCTCGATGTGGGACGCCGACGGCAACCGCTGCGCCTACGAGGACTACGACAAGGACTTCTGCGTGGCAAGAGCCGCCTATGTCATCGCCGACTACACCGACGAGGTCAAGGAGATCTACCTGCCCTGGGTGCGCGAAGTCCGCGCGATGATGGACGAGTACGGCCAGGACGAACGCGTCGAATTGCTGGTGGCGGGCGAGCCCTACTTCCTGGCCTGGATGCTGGCCGATCTGGTCGACAAGTGGTGGTTGTTCGTGATCTCGATCGCGATTGCCGTCGCGGTGCTCTGGGTCGAGTTTCGCAACTGGCGGGGCGCATTGCTGCCGATGATCGGCGTCGGCATGACCATTGCGATGACCCTCGGCCTGATGGGATTCACCGAGTTCAAGCTGACCACCATGATGGTGCTCACGCCCATGCTGCTGCTGGCCATCGGAATTGGCCACTCGGTGCAGGTCACGCGGCGTTACATGCTCGAGTATTCGGCATCCGGCGATTCAACAGAGGCCGCCCGCGAGGCGATCCGCCACACCATCATCCCGGCCACGTTGTCGATCATTACCGACATGGTCGGCTTCGCGACGCTCGCCACGGTCGACATCTCGTTCTATAAGGCCTATGCCTATTTCGGCATGTTTGGGATGTTGACGCTGCTGGCCACGACCACCACTCTGATCCCGTTGCTGCTGACCGTATTCCCGCCGAATCGCGAGACCTCGCATACCGGCAAAGCGCATGGCTGGGAGGTGGCCGTCGGCGGCGTGCTGACGCGCATCGTCACGGGCCCGGGCAAGTGGCTGCCTATCGGCGTCGTCGTCCTGGTGACCCTTGGGTCGACCTATTTCACCAACCTGATGAACTGGCGCGGCATCCCGGAGCACGAGACCCGGTTGGTCGAAGAGAATGATTACATGCCGGGCGTCGAGAAAGGCATCAACTACGCCCGCGCGGCCTTCAAGGGTTCCTCGGATACCTGGCGGGACCTTGTCGAACTCAACGAGATCATGCCGGGTGTCATTTCCGTGGCCATCCCGGTGCGCGGCAAGGAAGCCAACGCGCGCGGTTGCCTCGACGTCTACTTCCCGGACGAGATCTACGACATCGAAGACCCGCTGGAGAAGGCCCAGGCCTGCGATAAAGCAAGGCAGGAACTGGGCTGCTGGGATACGGAACCCTGTGGCCCTCAGGGCGTGTTCAACAAGGCCGCGCTGCATACCGATCTGGAGCAAATGGAGAACTGGATGCGTAAGCACGAGTTCGTCGGCTACACCGGGTCCTATACGCAGTACGTTCGCCTCGTGAACATGCTCCTGGCGGCCGAGGTCGGCGAGTCGACCAAGCTCAGCGACCTGCGGGTTCCGAATAAAGACTACCTGCTCGGGATCGACCCGGACGACGACCGAAGCCCGGACGCCATTGTGCAGATGTACAACGGCCTGCTCGAGGCGATGACCTCCGCCGGCGACATGGATTCGTTCGTCAATACCGAGACCTGGAACGAGGGCGTCATCCTCGGCTTCATCAACACCATGGACCCGGTCGAGACCCACCAGGTGACGATGGACATCCAGCAGTACATCGAGGACCACAAACACTCGCCAGGGTTCTCGCTGGTCAACTTCGGGCTGCGCAACGCGGACACCTCGGGTGATACCAATGAACTGTCGATTGATGGACCCGACTATGTCCGACCCGGTATAGGCGGCTTCCTCGGTGCAACCGAGGCGACCCGCGAAGTCGCTATGGAGAACTGGCTCATTGGTCCGCTGCAGACGGCGTTGGCGATTTTCCTGATAGCCGCGGTGATGTTTCGCTCGGTGCTGGTGTCCGCGATGCTGGTGCTGACGCTGATGATCACGCTGTTCGCGCAGTACGGCCTCGGCGGCTACTTCACGTCGGTGGAGAACTGGTCGGGCAACCTTGCCTTCCACCTGCTGGTGACGCTGTCCATCGCGATGGGGCTGGGGGTGGACTACGGGATCTATATGATTTCGCGTCTTCGCGAGGAGATGCAGGCAACGGGCGGCAACTGGATGGAGGCCTTGCGCAACACGCAGAACACGACGGGGTCCGCGGTCATCGTCTCGATCATCGTACTGCTCGGCAGCTTCATCCCGCTGGTCGGGACCTCGTTGGCCAATACCTGGGGACTGAGCATCTATATCGGTTGGGCGTTGATCATCGACGTGTTCACCGCGCTGATGCTGCTGCCGCTGATGGTGAAGTGGTTCAGGCCGAGGTACGTATTCGGCGACGACTGACCCGAACGGGCGCCGGGGAGATTGCTTCGCTGCGCTAGCCCGACTTCGCGGATTCGGCGGTTTGTTCGTCGGGCACAGCCCGACCTCCGCAACCTGATGCACTCGGCCCACGCGTCGCAGGGCAGGCTGCGCCCGGCATGCTGCGTCATAGCGCTCGCCGGGACAACGGCCCGTTTGCAGCGGCCAGGTCGCACCCGACCAATCAGTTCGACACGTGCAACAGGTTCATCGCCTTCTGCCATTCGCCGGCCTGCAGCAGTCCCCAGTGCTTCAGCGCCGAGTCGATACTGTCCCCGATGGCCTCATGATCCATCTTGGATGGACGCGACAGGACATAGCCGACGACCGCGGACTTGTGCCCCGGATGGCCGATACCGATCCGCAGGCGCTGGAAGTCGCGCGTACCGAGCGCGGAACAGATATCGCGCAGGCCATTGTGTCCCCCGTGGCCGCCGCCCTGTTTGACGCGCAGGCTGCCTGGCGGCAGATCGAGTTCGTCGTACACTACCAACAGACTTTCGGGCGGGATACGGTAGAAGCTGCAAAAGGCGGCCACCGAGCGCCCGCTGTGATTCATGAAGGTCGTGGGCTCCAACAGCCAACAGTCGCCGACCGGGCTGCGCATGCGTCCGACATTGCCAAAGAACTTGGCCTCGGCCCGCAGCACCGTGTCATGTCGGCGGGCGAGTTCATCGACGAACCAGAACCCCGCATTGTGCCGGGTGTCGGCATATTTCGGACCGGGGTTGCCAAGCCCCACGACACACTGCAATGCAGACATGCTGATCCTCGACGCTATCGTGCAACTGAAAACGGCGGCTCCGGGCCGCCGTTTTGGTGTCTCGTAGACGCTGACGCCCCGGCCTCAGACTTCGATATCCTCGCCGCCCTCTTCCTCTTCGGCCTCACCGCTGCCACGACTCTGGACCGAGACGACCGGAAACTCGTGCTCGCCGACCTCGCCATGCGTCAACGCCACCAGTTCGACACCTTTCGGCAGTTTCATATCCTGGAGATGGACGATCTGCCCGACCTCCACGTCAGCGACATCGACCTCGATGTACTCGGGTAGATCCTCGGCTGCGCAGACGACCTCAACGTCGGTCATGTGGTGGGACACCTGACCGCCCATCTTGACGCCGACACAGGTTTCCTCGTTTACGAAGTGCAGCGGCACCTGCATCTTGATGCGATCGCCTGCCGCGACCCGCATCAGGTCGAGGTGGGTGACGAAGGGCTTCGCGGGATGCCGTTGCAGGTCTTTCAACACCACCTTCTGCACATTGCCGTCCAGCTTGACCGTCAGGATATGTGAATAGAAGGCCTCGTGGTCGAGATGCTGGATCAACTCGTTGTGCGTGGTGGCG
>JASFVZ010000252.1:0-4405 GCA_050049565.1 Chromatiaceae bacterium
CGTCGACCGTGCTGACCCTCGTCGGGGATGATCAGCAGCCGTGCTCTTCCAGATGGAGCTCGTCAGAACTGGTGGTGTCGTAAAAGCCGAGCGGTGACACGTTCGCGTCCATGCAAGGATCTGCAAAAGTGGCAACACTGAAAAGGCTCAGGGCGATAACAGCAAAGATCGTTTTCATCTCGTTTCTCCTAGATTTCAGGCAAAAAGCTTGCGTGTCCGTACGCACCTGTGTTCGTTCATCCCTGTTGCGAGAAATACTAGGTGCCTCCGAGGGGCATTGGTCGTGAATTATTCCACCCGTGATCGTGAAATATTCACGTTCTGAGCGACGGGCGACAGTTGCCTGGGTCGGCTTTTGGCCGGGAAGAGACCAAGAAGCCGCCCGTCGAGGCGGCTTCGTCATTTTCGGCTTGTTTGGCTCCCGACAATTCGTGGTTCAATTCGTTTTTGACTTCTGGGATTCGGCTAAGGGCTGCGGTGATGGCGGCCCAGAATTTTTGAGATGGCTGCGAAAAAAGGGAAAGGGAACAAGTCGAAACCAAGCTGGATCGACGTGAAGCAGAAGATTTCCGGTTTCGACCGCGCTGGGCTTATTCACCTGATCTCTGACCTGTATGCCATGAATCCCGAGAACAAGGCGTTCTTGTATGCCCGGTTCCAACTTGGGAAGGCACCATTGGATGGCTACAAGCAACGCATTCGCTCTGCTGTGGCTCCGGACACTTCCGGGATACGAATCAAAGATCCATCCGTGTCGAACGCGAGAAGGGTTATCTCCGAGTACAAGAAAGCGGTCGGTGATGTCATTGGTCTGCAGGAGTTGCGGCTATGTTGGTGCGAATCTGCAGTTGAATTCGCGATGAGCTGCGGCTTCGAAGACGAGGGGTATTTCGAGGCCCTTATTCGGCAGTACCGAGACGCCTGTCAGGCGCTTGTAGAGGCCCCTGAATCTTCCCGCCAGGGATGGATAGACAAGCTCCGGGCGATCCGGAACCAAGCGGATATGGGATATGGTGTTCAGGATGAAATGGACTATTGGCTCGCTGAAGCCGACGTCTGAGAGAGCATCTGCTGAGCCAAAGTAACTCCAGCCGATTCGACTTCGGCCCGGGAGATTGAGCGAAAGATCATGCTGACGATTCCCCAACTCAACGGAGGAATCAGTGATGCTCTTGCTCACTTACCAGCCGACACCTCCAGCACATCAAGTACCCTGGAACAAAGGTAAGCTGGTAGAGCCGAAACCGCCATTCAAGCTTCAGGAGATCTGGGCAATCCGGATTCGACTCGATCTCGAACACCGCATCCGCGACTTGGCCATGTTCAACCTCGTCATCGATAGCAAGCAGCGTGGCTGCGACCTTGTCCGACTGAAGGTCAGCGATGTTATGCATTGCGGACGTCTTGTGCAGTCGGCCTGACGTAGCACGAAGCTAACGCAACTCCAGACTGTGCTGGCCCACCCGGCGCGTGCCGCCGCGCTGTTCAATCCCGGCTTGGCCGGAATCCAGGCGGTTCTGCTGATTCAGTGTCACAGGGGTTCGGCGCAGGGATTGTCCGCCCCAGCGGTGCTGGGAGAGTTCCTCCAGCAAGTCCCCCACATTCACCACAGACACCGGGCTGAAAATAGGCTGAACGCCCCGCCCACCACCGGCATCGCGATCCCACTCTTCGAACGCGGCTGAGAGCAACCGATGATCGTGACTGAAACTCAGCAGCATGAAGTCGCCGCGGGCGACGGCCTTGCCCCAGTCGATATTGACCAGGTCAACACCGGTGATGAAGCTGCCGATGCCAACCTTGATCTCGTCGATTTCCCAGTATTCCCAGGCCATGGAATAGCCGCTGGGCTCGGCAGACATGCGCAGGGGCGGACCGAACTTCGCCATCACATCCCCAGTGGTCCAGCCCTGCTCCGGGCGGGGTACCGCGGACTCTGCGATGGCCTCACCCAGCTCGTAGTGGCGCCACTGGGTGCAGCCCGTCAGGGCGATGCACAACAGCATCGCGGCCAACCTAGCCATCGTGGGCGTGGACCTTCGTGGAAAAGTCGGTAAGCCGATCATTCTCATCGAAGAAGAAGATGGCCCGGTCATAACGAGTACCGATATCAATGGAGTTGTAAACAATCAGGATGAGACCGTCGCCCTCCGCCTTCTCGAACAGGTAGTAAAGCACCGTTTCGTTTTCAAGCGCGATCACCTGGGAGGGCGGGCCCATCAGCGCCAGCACGTCCGAGCGGGTGGTCTGCCCTTTCTCCAGCTTGGACACAATCTGGTCCTGCCAGGCCACTTCGATGCCGCGGCGAGCTTTGAACTGGACGCAGCCACTGAGCGCCAGCGAGAACAGCACAAGGACGACGGGGAGGATTCGAGAGAGAAGCATAGACGATTCCTTGTGTGGCCGCGTTGCCCGCGGAGGTTGCTGATTCAGGCTTGAAGCCCTGCAGATTTTATACGCCGAGGTCATCGCAATGAACCGTGTCAGGGCACAGGCTGGTCCGCGTATAAGCAGTATCAACCACCTTTTCATCGGCTCGCAGCGAGTAGTCTCGCCTCATCGACCTGGGCACCTACCGTCGGCCGACCACGTCGGCTCGTCCATCAGCGTGCAGATCGGCGTTACGCCCCCGAGTTCTTCCCAACGAGGGCCTCACCGAAGCGCTTTCCCGCTCCCCGCCTGTTTCCCGGCCAGCCGCCGCCATGACTTTGCCGCTGACGGCACAGCCCGACCGAGCTCGTCTTCGGGTCACCCCGTCTCGTCGAACAGCCCCCGCTGCGGTGGCGTTTGTTATGACGGCCGCATCGCGGTCTCGGGCGCCGCCCCGCCGCAGGCCGGACAAACCTCCAGGGTGATACAAAAAATGACTTAGCCGTTGATCCATTCCATCTCGATGTGGCGTCTCTAGACGTCCGCTGTTGGTAAGGATTGTCAGATGCCTGCCAACAGCACGGAACCTGTGACGATGAGATGTGATCAAAAGGCAGGCGTTTGACAATCCCCAGGGGAGGAAACCGCGGGACGCCGCCGCGTGTTGCAGGGAGTGCACGTAGCTATGGGGATTTGAGTCGAATGAGACCGGCAGTCGTCGCCCAAGTGACGGGTGATGTTGCCGCGCGACCGTGTTGAGGGTGCTGAAAACAGCGTCAAGGCCCATGGTTGCGCGCGGCCGATGGTGATCAGTCGGCCAATTTGGCAACGCACGTCTATATGTCCCTCTATCGGCTCCGGTCGAAGTCGATGGTGCTGAAACATGCGTGGCATATTGGGGGTCACTTTCATCCGACGATCCCCGCATCGGGAGGAGCGCGAATGGCGCGTCTCGGTGGCAGGATCTCGATGATGACCATCGCGGCCCGGCAATCCCGGCAGATGTACGTCGTCGACCCATCGCTACCGCGGGCGAGTTCCTGATCACAGTCCGTGTGGTCGCCGGTCGGCCCTGACAGTGATCGTCTTCATCGTATGTACATCCGTACTAAGGCTTGAAGTGTACGTGGCCCGACATCGCCGGGCAATCGCGTACTGCCGCGGATCGGGAGAGAAAGGCGTTCCAACTAGACACGATCTGGACACTTGCCTTTGCACGTCATTGCCACAAAGAGAAACACCGAAGGTCCGAACCGCACCCTATCCGCCAATTTAAACAACAAAAACCGTTGGTTAAGACCAATTTTTTAGCAACTCCAGCATCCATCGGTACGGTCCGGTTTTGCAGGACTTTCTAAGCAGGCGCCGGCACGATCGCTGCAAGTTGACGTCTGAGACTGCGCCAATTTGGCCACGATTCTAGACACGAACTTTATTCTTACGGCAGCACAATTTCTCGCCTGTCTTCCAAGCAGTTCGTCTTGGTTTCTCGCTGATGACGCTAGCTAATCTCTGATGTGAACTTGCTTGGAGTCAGCCAGTGATTCGTCACTGATCTGGAGGGGAAGGTCGCTGATGGATGAGCAGGGATCGTCGGTACCTCGATATCTTCAACGATTGGAAACGGCTGGTCGCGACACACAACAGACCTTAGCTCTGCTCCCTCATCGACTCTGGCAAGTGGCAGAATACGAGTGCGCGATGTCACCAATCGTCGAAAAGGAATAGTCAAATTTCAGGCCAGAATCGTCGGGACTTTCTCGGACCTCTGCGAAGCTTCTCATTGGTGCTTCTGCCCTGGCGTCAACTAGCGTCCTTGCATCACAGCACGGTGGTCATGAGGTTCACGGTTCAGGCCACGGTTTGGAGATTGACGCCTCAACCAAAGATACCTGTGCTACCTGCCAGTACTGGAAGGGAATGCGCAAGCTGTCCTACGCAAAAGACAAGGTGGTTGCGCAGAGTATGGATTGGTGCAACAACCCTGACAGCATGAACATCCAGAAATTGACGACCGCTGATCACGAGATGAAGA
>JASFVZ010000253.1:0-4399 GCA_050049565.1 Chromatiaceae bacterium
GGCTACTACCACAGCTGCAGGACGCATCTATCGCTGAGCAAAGATCCGCCCAAGCCGCGTGCTGTGCAACCGTCAGACTTGGGCAAAGTTGTTGCGTTTCCCTTTTTGGGTGGGCTGCATCATCGTTATGGGCGAAAAGCGGCATAGACGCGCTGTTCGAGAATCGCCAGGGCTGGGACTCGATCTAATTTTCACGATGGACAGGTTGAAGTCAGCATGGATTGGTTCCCGGCTCAGCCGGAGTACAATCTCAGTTTCTACAATTGAATTCTGGGCAGGTATCCGATGGGCAATATCCCACGTCGACAGAAGCTCCTGCTGACCTTGATACTGGTCGTTCTGGTGCAGGCCATCGAGGCTGCCAATCCCGCAAACGCGCCCTACCGGTTTGGTGTATTCCCCTACCTGTCGCCGCTGAAGATGGATGCCGTCTTCTCCCCGGTCGGTCAGAAACTGTCCGTTCTGTTGGACCGACGAGTCAATTTCCGTACCGCGTCCACGATGGATACGTTCGTCAACCGCCTGAGTAAAGGCCACTACGATTTCGCGATCCTTCAGCCCGTGCTCTACCCCTTAGTGACCGACAACTTCGGTTATGTGGCTATTGCGATGTCCGAGGAGCCGCTTTCGGCACAGGTCATGGTTCTCGACAGCAGTCCTCTGAAATCTGTCGGCGACCTGAAAGGGAAAACCATTGCCACCCCACCCCTCTTCGGCCCGATCGTCCACCTCACAGAGCATGAACTAGAGAGAGCCGGGCTGGCGCCTGGACAAGACGTCTTCCTGCATAAGAAAAAGTCCATCGAAGCGTGCTTCCAACAAATGGTGATCGGCCGCGTCGATGCGTGCCTTGCCCCGAGTTTCTCCGTTCCCAAGATAAAACGATCCCTCGGGAGACAACTTCGAACGCTTCTTCAATCAGGGAATATTCCGAATCGCCTCCTGGTGGTGCGCAAAGCGTTGCCAAGTGCCGATCAGACAAGAATCCTGAATGCATTTCTTGCGCTAGGTGACAGCTCGAGTGGGGATCGACTGTTGGAGGCGATGAACACCAAGGGTTTCGTCGCCTTCAGTCAAGACGACTATAAGCAGGTACGCACAACGTTACAGCATATGACTAACGCGCACTACTACTGACAATAGCCGGATCGGCTCCTAGAGAGGCACAGCCCTTCGGGGCGTTGCAACAAGACTATCGAACCACCTCAATGTTTTCGCGGCTTTCCCTGAAATATCGGATTGCGCTGATCATCTTTCTGATGGAATCAGTATTGATGGCAGCGGTGTTGTGGGAGACGCTTGGCGCGTCATATGCCGACAGCACACGACTGATCCAGGGGAATGAACAGGTGATCGTCGATCTGGTTGGCGAGGATGGCCGCTCCGCCCTGATCACCGAGGAATACATCGATTTTCAGACCCGTGCAAAGGCCCTACTCGCGCGTTCGGAAGCTGTGCGATTCCACCTCGCCGACGACGCCGGCACCGTAGTGGCCAGCAGCGAACCCATGGCGCTTGGAAGCGCCCTGACCAGCATGCTCAGTGAAGGGTCGTCTCGCTGGGAGATCAAGGAACTTGAAAGCGCGTCCGGCCCGCTGGGCAGCATCGCCGTGCAGTTCTCCGATCAGAAACTTCTCCAGGCCTACACGAGAGTCTGGCTGCTGGGTGTCAGCATCGCGCTGGGCGGCATGCTATTCATCGCCATCGTCGGCGTCGCTGCCGGTCATTTTCTGACGCGTCGCCTAACCACGATATCGGAGACAGCGAACCGTGTCGCCGGCGGCGATTTGAATGCCAGAACCCGTTTGACGGGCCACGACGAACTCGGCCGACTGGCCAGGTCGTTCGACCAGATGGTCGGCACACTGAAAGAAAGAGACCGGACCATTGAAATCCATGTGCGAGAGTTAACACAGCGCGAAAGAGACCTCGAAATCACACTGAATAGCATTGGGGACGCCGTGATAGCCACCGATGCGGAAGGTCGGGTGATACGGATGAACCCAATTGCCGAACAACTGACGGGCTGGTCGTATTCCGACGCTGCGATGCGCCGATTGACCGAAGTGTTTCCGATTATTGACGCGACCACACGTCTGCCAATATCCAACCCCGTCGACCAGGTACTGGCGACCGGTCAGGTCGTGTACCTGTCTAACCACACAACGCTGATCGACAAGAGCGGTAATGAGTATCAGATCTCCGATTCAGCGGCCCCGATTCGCGATGACGGAGGCAGAATCCAGGGCATCATTCTGGTCTTCAAGGACTTTACCGAGCAGTACGACTTGCGCGAGAAGGCCAAGGATGCACAAGACCAATTGCAGGGCCTCTTGAACAACATGCGGACCATGGTCGCCATTCTGGACACCGACGGGACCATCGATTTTGTCAATCAGGCGCCGATGGCCGTCCTCGGAATCGACGTATCGAACGTGCTGCAGAAAAAGCTTTGGGACATACCCGGTTTCGCCTCAGATAGCGGAACCGTGTCCGCGCTCAAAGAGTGCGTCGGACAGGCGCGACTGGGTTTCCGTAAAGCACGAGACCTGCAATTCAAGACACCCGACCGCAACTCCTGGATCAGTGTCGAGCTCCATCCGGTGAGGGACGGCGCGGACACCGTGACCCAGATCCTCGTCGAAGGACGCGATATCTCTGAACGAAAGGAAGCAGAGGAGAAAATCTATATTCAGGCCCACTATGATGAGCTCACGGGCCTGCCAAACCGCTTCCTGTCACTCGATCGACTGAAACAGCTGATCAATGAATCGCAACGCACCGACGAATTGGCCGCCGTGCTATTTATCGATCTCGACGACTTCAAGAAGGTCAATGACACCCTGGGTCACGAGACGGGGGACAAGCTTCTGGTAGAGGCCGCTGACAGGCTCAGTACCTGTGTACGCAGCAGTGATACCGTCGGAAGGCTTGGCGGAGATGAGTTTATTGTCCTACTGGCGGGACTCGACAATGGCAGTGCTGCCCAACCCATTGCCGAGCACCTGCTCAATCGATTTCGTGGCTCGTTTCTGATCGACGGACGTGAGCTCACACTGACGCTCAGCATCGGGATTTCGGTCTACCCCAACGACGGTGAGAACGCGTCGGACCTGCTGCGTAACGCCGACGTGGCGATGTACCACGCCAAGGAGCAGGGACGAAACTCGTACTACTTCTTCGCCGATTCGATGAACAAGGACGTCAGCCGGCGGCTCGCTATTGAAGAGCAGATGCATGGCGCGATCGAGCGGGGTGAGTTTGCGGTGCACTATCAGCCGCAGATCGATATCGCAACCGGCGAAATGATTGGTTCTGAAGCTCTGCTGCGCTGGCAGAACCCGGCGCTGGGAGCGATCCCGCCAACGGACTTCATCGGTATTGCCGAGCAGACGGGCTATATCTCCGCCCTGGGTGTCTATGTACTCAGGCAGGCAATTTCCACCAACGCACAGTGGCGGCAGGCTACCGGCCGGGACATGCAGATATCGGTCAATCTCTCCCCTCGTCAGTTCCGGGATACTGAACTGGTGTCCACCATCAGCGACTTGCTCAGGGAACACGATATGCCCGGCGGCTGTCTCGAGCTGGAGATCACAGAAGGCCTGTTGATGGCAGGCACCCCTGCGGTCAACGAGGCTCTTTCGCGCTTCAATGCACTGGGCGTGCGAATAGCGATGGATGATTTTGGCACCGGCTACGCCTCGATGAGCAACCTGCGACGTTATCCCTTTGACGCCTTGAAGATCGACAGGAGTTTCATCCAAGACATCGCAACGGATGAAGCGGACCAGAAGCTGGTTGCTGCCGCGGTCGCCATGGCGCACGCACTGGGCCTGAAAGTAGTCGCCGAGGGTGTGGAAACGGATTCACAATTGAAGATACTGCGCCGCCTACAATGCGATTTCGCCCAAGGCTTCCTGTTTGCCAAACCGCTACCGGCTGCAGAACTCCGCGCCTTTGTTCAAGCACCCCCATCCTTTTCCTGAAAGGGATGGCCGACGAATCATTCATGATCGCGCTGGATCGAGCAGACGCACCCTGTCGATCGATAAAGCAACGTGAACAACCTTCTACGCGGCAGATTCCCGCGAGAGTCGCGATGTCAAACGACAGTACCAAGCGGCTGATCCCGCTCTTCCTTTTCAGCGATCCTTTTCTTTAGTCTCGAGCTAGTTTTCAGGAGTGGCACGTAGGGTATCGGACTCCCTGAACCGACCGTGATCGACCCGATACAACTGAAAATGACGTAGGTCCTCGACCGTCGCACTACCCGGCAAACGCCCCAGATAACCGGCGAGAGGTAGTGTCAATATTCTTGCGCACCTTTTATCTGGCGGTGCTCACGCGGTGGCAGGTTGATCCTCGAGTCGCTGTTGCTTGAGCGTTTCCTTTTTCA
>JASFVZ010000254.1:0-4395 GCA_050049565.1 Chromatiaceae bacterium
TTTAGTCCTGTGGCCGTATCCAGACTAAGACGCTGCCGAAGAAGAAAACCAGAGCAGTTCGCCCAGCCAACAGTCTGAAAACGGCGCGCTGCCGGCAAAAACTAGCGAATCCGGTTGGCCTCCTAATTGCCTCGAATAGGTGATCGACGAATCCTGTAGCTGCTCGATTGGCCCGGTCTCAAGGTCATCCTCAGCCAGGTAGTTGGTCTCTGCATTCCAATAAGTCCTGGCTTTCGAGCAAGCGGCCGGTTCGCAGCGCCAGCCCTAGGGACTGGTTCAGTCCGACCGAAGAGGCCTACCTGGCGCTGGGCGGCGGGAGCGCTGTGCCGTTTAAACGCCGCCGCTGTGCACGACCTCGTAGTAGACCTTTTCCAACTCGCTCTTGTGCTGAGTTTCCTCGTTGGCGAGGTAGTTGAAGAGATCCCTGATCGGCCCCGACGGTGTTGAATCCGCCAAGGCGCGGTATTGCTGCATCGCGGCGTGCTCGCGCCCAAGTGCGTATTGGAGCACGGCCTGGTCGTCCGGCTTTTCGCCCAGCTCGGGCAAGTGGATGCAGTCAGAAAAGCGCCGGTCGCTGGCCGGGGTCTCGATCCGTTGCTGGACCAGGTCGTCGATATCGGGACGCGACTGCAATTCGGTGAACAGGTCGAAGTGGCGCTGTTCCTCTTCGGCGAGCTCCTCGACCAAGTAACGGATCTGCTTGCTGACCTTCGGCGCCAGGTTGCTGTAGAAGTCCTTTGCCGTGCGCTCGAACTCGGTCGCAACGGCGAGGACATCTTTCAACGTCGTCTGCGCCTTCATTCGCTGATAGCCAGTGCCTTCGGTCATGTCTCTGCCTCTTGTTGCGCGAACATCGACTCGATGCTCGCCGCTACCTTGTGGCCGGTCGCGACCGCGCTGACCACGTCGGGGCCCTTGACGCAGTCGCCGGCGGCCCACAGCCAGGGCTCAGAGGTATGGCCGTCGTCATCGATCTGGATGCGCCCGCGGTTCCATTCGAGTCGTTCGGTCAGTTCCTCGCCGAGCAGACTGACATCGCTCATCTGGCCGATCGCCTCTATCACCCAATCACCCTCGTGCACTTGCTCGTCGTTGTCATCGTAGGTCGGTGCGAATCGGCCCTGCTCATCGAAGATCGAGAGAACCTTCCAGGTGCGCAGCCCGATAAATTCGCCTCGTTCATCGACGATGCACGCCTGCGGCCCACGCGAGTCGAGGATAGTGATCTCCTCCTCGATGGATTCCTTGATTTCAACGGGGTCGGCGAGGAAATGCGCCTTGTCTTCCAGCGCCGTCAATGTCACGGCGATCTTGCCGTGCTGCTGTTGCTGTAGCCGTGCCATGCTGCGCGCGATGTCCATCGCGACATTGCCGCCGCCGATCACGACGAGCTTCTCCGGTGCCTGTATCGCCTCGCCGTCGGTGATGCGGCGGAGCAGCTCGACGGCCTTCTTTACCTGAGGGTGGTCGGAACCGGGAATGCGCGTCGAGCGGCCGAGCCAGAGGCCGATAGCGAGGACCACGGCATCGTTGTCCTGCTGCAGCTGCGCCATCGTGATGTCCGTTCCGACCCGCGTCTCGTAGTGCATCTCGACCCCCATCGATACGATCAGGTCGATCTCGCGCTGGATGGTGTCGTAAGGCAGGCGGTACTCGGGGATGCCGTAACGTGTCATGCCGCCGGCGTGCGACTTCGCCTCGTAGACATGTACCTCGTGACCTGCGCGGGCGAGGTCGAACGCGGCAGTCATGCCGGCCGGACCGGCGCCGATGATTGCGATCCGCCTGCCGGTTTCCGGCGCGGGCCCGCCGATGATGTCGCGGTAGCGCTCGAAGGGGACCTGCTCGGTGATATGCCGCTTGAGCCAGCGGATCGCGATCGGATCGCCCTCGTGACTGGCCGCACAGGTGGTTTCGCACTTGCGGGTACAGACCTTGCCGCAGATCTGCGAGAACGGATTGGTCTCGTAGAGCAGCTTCAGACCGCGCTCGTAGTCGCCGTCGCGGACGGCAGCGATGTAATCGGGGATCGCCATGTGGGCCGGACAGGTCGCTACACAGATGCCGCAGTTCACGCAGCGGTCGGCCTCGAGCCGGGCCTGCTCGACCGAGTAGCCGCCGACGATCTCGACGAACGAGTCGATGCGCTCGTAGGGTTCGAGCTCCGGCATCTCGATGCGTTCCGGTTCATTCAGGCGGTGGCCGGCGGGGCGCTGGTAGCCGTCGTGGTAGTCGTCCCAGTGTTTTCTGTCGACACCGGGCGTGAAGCGGAACTTGTCCGGATCGGCCTCGACCCACTTGTATGCGTTGGACATGCTCAGTGAGCCGGTCATGCAGACGTCGACGCACAGCGCACACCAGCAGCAGCGGCCGTAGTCGATGCGCGGTCGCAGGCCGGAGTCGCCCGGCCGGGTCTCGATGCCCTCGGCCGGCACCATATCGATCGCCGCGTTCTGGCAAATCGTCTCGCAGGTACCGCAGCCGATGCACTTCTCGATGTCGTTCTTGTGAAAGCCGCGGTAGCGCTCGCTGGCCGGCCGGTTGAACGGGTCCTTGATGCTGACCGGTTCGCGGAACAGGTTCTTCCACGCGGTGAACGGAGAAAGCACATCACGAACGCTCATCGTTCCCTCTACCTTTCAATCTCTGGCGGATAGGTGTGCAGCGAGACCATCAGGCCGGCGACATCCGAGATGTTGACGTTGACGATCAGGCGTTCCAGCAGTGCCATCGCATGCGTGTAGGACGGGCCGCGCACGTTGACCCGGCGCGGATAGCCGCTGCCGTCGGTGACCAGGTAGTAGCCGTACTCGCCGCGCGAGCATTCGCCGCGCACGTAGGTCTCGCCGTGCGGGATCTTCCAATGCAGCACATTCGGCAGCGTGGCCATGACCTCGCCATTGCGCGGCAGGCGGGCGAGGATCTGGCGGATCAGGTCGACCGAGAGCAACAGGTCGCGGCGGCGCACATCGGCGCGGGCATAGGCGTCGGAGTCCTGAGCGGTCACGGGCTCGAAATCAAGTTGCGGATAGACCAGGTAGGGCTGGTCGCTGCGCACGTCCTTGGCAATGCCGGCGGCGCGTGCCACCGGGCCGGTGATGCCGTACTCATCGACCCAGGCCGGATCGACATAGCCGAGCCCGACCGCGCGTCTTTTGAACACCGCGTTGCGGAACATTACGTCGTAGACGTCGTTAAGTGTGCTCTCGATCTCCTGCAGCGTCTCTTCCATGCGTTGCTCAAAGCCGTCGGGCACATCGTCGCGCACGCCGCCGGGCAGGATGAACATGTGATAGATGCGTGCCCCGGTCAGCTCCTCGAAGCGGTCCAGCATCAGGTCACGGACATAGGTGGTCCACTGACCGATGACCGCCTGGCCGAACGCGCCGGCCTGTCCGCCGAGGTACATCAGATAGCTGTTGATGCGGCCCATCTCAAGGATCAGGGTGCGGATCCAGTCGGCCTTCTCCGGCACCTCGAGACCGGCCAGTTCCTCGACCGCGGCCGCGTAGCAGTACTCGTTGAAGTCAGGTTCCGGGACGCAGATGCGACAGACGATCGGGAAGCACTGGATGAAGGTGCGCCGCTCCATCAGCTTCTCGAAGCCACGGTGCAGGTAGCCGACATGGGTCTTGCCCTCTACCACCTCGTCGCCGCAGACGGTCAGCTCGACCGACATGTTGCCGGTGATGCCCGGGTGCTGTGGACCCTGCCAAAGCTTCAGGTACTTGCCGGACGCGAGGTCGATGTCGAGCGAACCGTCCGGTCGGGGCGTCGGGTACTGGCTTCTGTCGGGGTACTCAGCCATCGCTATCCCCGTCCGGATACAGCTGCTGCTTCATGTACGCCGTCGGATCCTGGGTCTCGCGGCCGGGGCGGTCGCGGTAGGTCTCCTGTGCGTATTCCAGGGTGTCGAAATCACGCCGGTACGGCGGGATGTCGCCCCAGCCCTCGAGGATGAAGTCGTCCATCACCCCGGGGCTGTCCGGGAAGTCGATACCGAACATCTCGCGCAGTTCGCGCTGGTAGGTCGCGGCGGTCGGCCACAGGTCATGGATGCTGTCCATGCTGGCCCGGTCCCGGGGCAGCATCAGGCGTACGCCGATATCACGCGCGTTGGCACGGTCGTTGAGCAGGTAGGTCAGCTGGAAGCCGTTGTTCTCAATCCAGTCGACCGCGGTCAGCAGCACCAGGTGGGTGAAACCCTCGCGGTCGCGCAGGTGCAGCAGCAGCGGGCGCAACTGGCCCCGCGACACGGTCACGAACGCGAGGTCCGGGCGTCGTTCGGTGAACTCGCCGAGTTGGAAGGGCTGCTTCAGCCTGTCGTAGAGCGTCTGCACGGGTCTCAACCACACACCCGGTGCAATTCACGGTGTTCATTGCACCCTACGCATG
>JASFVZ010000255.1:0-4390 GCA_050049565.1 Chromatiaceae bacterium
ATCAGGATCACCAGTGGCGCGGCCAGTCCCCGTGCGCCAACCTCGCGAAAAGCGCCCATCACCTGTTCCATCTAGCCGTTCTCCTCGCCGCCGCGTGCAGGCATCCGGCCGGCCTTGAGCGCCGAATTGCGATTACTGGTCATGCCGCATGTCCTCGGGGACCGGGTAGTCCTGCGGCGCCGACGGGATGTCGCCGCCCTGCTCGTGATAGGCGCGCAGCTGGAACACATAGGCAAGCAGTTGGGCCACTGCGAGGAACAAGGCGGTCGGAATCGGTTGCTGCAGCTCGGTGTTGAAGTAGATCGCGCGCGCCAGCAGCGGCGCCTCGACCTGCGGCACGTCGGCCGCTTCACCGATCCGTCGGATATTGGCCGCGATCAGGTCCCTGCCCTTGGCCACCACGATCGGCGCCGCCATCCGCTCGGCGTCGTACCGCAGCGCGACGGCGTAATGGGTCGGGTTGGTGACGATGACATCGGCCTTCGGGACCGCCTCCATCATGCGCCGCTGCGCCATCTCCATCTGCATCTTGCGGATGCGGTTCTTGACCTCGGGCTTGCCCTCGGTCTCCTTGAGCTCGTCGCGGACCTCCTGCTGCGTCATCTTGAGGTCGCGCTTGTGCTGCCAGAGCTGGAATGGCACATCGATCAGCGCCAGCACGATCAGGGTCGACGCGATCAATACCGACGACCAGCCAACCATGGTCATTCCCTGCTTCAACGCGACATCGATATCCAGGTCGCCGAGGCGCAGCAGCTCCTCGGCCCAGACGTACAGCAACAGGCCGGTCGCCAGGCTGATCAACAGGAACTTGCCCATCGACTTGACCAGCTCCATCAGTCCCTTGACCGAGAACACCCGCTTCATGCCCTTGATCGGGTCGAGCTTCGACAGCTTCGGCTGCATCGCCTCGGCACTGATGTTGAAGCCACCCAGCGCCACCGACGCCAGCACCGCGACGGCGATCATCACGAGAAAGAAGGGGGTCAGCATCCACAGGGCATCGGCGATCGCGGCCGACAGGTGGTTCAGCAGGGCGTTCGGATCGAACAGCTCACCGCGCGACAACACGAACTGACCTTCGAACAGCTCGTACATCGCGCCGGTGAAACGTGGCGCGAACAGGATCAACGAGGCCGCGCCAAGCAGGGTGATGGCCATGGTGTTGAGCTCGCGGGACCTGGGTACCTGCCCCTTGCGGCGCGCATCCTCGAGTCGCTTTGCCGTGGGGTCATGGATCTTCTCCTGGCCGTCTTGGTTCTCAGCCATCGCCGCCTACCCGGTTCCAAACACGGCGACCGTGAAGCCGAAGGCCTCGTCGACCAGACCAAGGAAGTTGTTCAGCACCTGCGGCAGGGTCACCCAGATCAGCAGAAAGCCCATCATCAGGGTCACGGGGAAGCCGACCGCGAAGATGTTGAGCTGTGGTGCCGCACGCGAAACGATGCCCATGCCGATATTCACCAGCAGCAGCGCGATCACCACGGGCATGGTCATCAGCAGACCGGCGGCGAACATCCGCGACGCCCAGGACAGCAACTCCATCAACCCGGCACGACCCAGGCCGTCGGCGGCGATCGGGACGACCGCGAAGGTGTCGACCAGCGCCGCGATCAGCAGCAGGTGGCCGTTGGTCAGCAAAAAGGCCAGCATCGCCAGGATCAACCAGAACTGGGAGACCACCGGCACCTGGACACCATTGGCCGGATCCATCATGTGCGCAAAGCCCAGACCCATGCTGTAGGCCATGACCTGGCCGCCGAAGACCAGCGCCTGGAAGGCCATCTGCAACAGAAAGCCCAACGCGATGCCGATCAACAGCTGCTGTGCCGCAATCTGCAGGCCGTCGACGCTGATGACCGGGACGGTCGGCGCCGGCGGCAGGACCGGTTGCACCAGTACCGTGATCAGCACCGCCAACAGCAACCGGACGCGCAGCGGCACCTGGCGAACGCTGAATATCGGGGCGGCGAGGAACATCGCGCTGACGCGCGTCAATGGCCAGAAGAAGTCGGCCAACCACTGGCTGAGCTGCGCCTCGGTGAAGGAGATCATCGTCTCAGCCGATCAGGTAAGGCACGTTCTCGACCAGGCGCTGGGTGAAGCCGACGATCTGGCGCAGCATCCAGGGGCCGAAGGCCATCATCACCAGCGCGACGACGATCAGCTTGGGCACGAAGCTCAGGGTCATCTCGTTGATCTGGGTCGCGGCCTGGAACATCGCGATCACCAGGCCGACCAACAGCGACGACAACAGGATCGGCGCGGCCAACAGCATGATGACTTCCATCGACTGGCGACCGACGGTCACTACGGTATCTGCATCCATCCCTCATTCCTCAGACGTAGAAGCTGGTCGCGAGCGTGCCCAGCACCATGGCCCAGCCATCGACCAGTACGAACAACATGATCTTGAAAGGCAGTGAGATGATCAGCGGCGAAAGCATCATCATCCCCATCGACATCAGGACGCTCGCGACGACCAGGTCGATGATCAGGAAGGGGATGAACAGCAGGAAGCCGATCTGGAAGGCGGTCTTGAGTTCGCTGGTCGCGAATGCCGGCATCAGCAGCCGGAACGGCACATCGTCTTCGGTCTCGAAGTTCTCATAACCCGAGATCCGGGCGAACAGGGCCAGATCGTCGTCACGCGTCTGCGCCAGCATGAATTCACGTACCGGTATCTGCGCCCGCTCGATCGCCACCGCCGCGGTGATCTGGTCCTCAAGGTACGGTTGCAGCGCGGTCTCGTAGACCTCGCTCAACACCGGGCCCATGATGAACAGCGTCAGAAACAGGGCCAGGCCGATCAGGATCTGATTGGACGGTGTATTCGCGGTGCCGAGGGCCTGGCGCAGGATCGACAACACGATCACGATCCGGGTGAACGAGGTCATCAGGATCAACGCCGCCGGCAACAGGCTCAGCGCCGTCATCAACAACAGCACCTGAATCGACAGCGTGTAGGTCTGTTCGCCGCCGTCGCCGGGCGTGACCGTCACTGCATCGATCCCGGGCGCACCCAGGGCCGCCGGCGTGGCCAGCACCAACGCCAGCCAGAGCAGGACCTTCATGGCGACTCCCCTTCCGGCCGCGACGACTCACGCCGGCCGAGCATCTGGCCCAGTTGCTGGGCGAACGGCACGGCTCCCGGCGCAACACCGGCTTCGGGCTCGTCCAACGTGTCGTCGATACCCAGGTCGGCCAACGTACGCACCTGGCCGGGCGCAACACCGATGAGGATGCGTCGCTTGTCGACGCTGAGCAGCACGGCGCGTTCGCGGGCACCGAGCGATACCCCACCGAGGATGCGGACCGCCCCTTTGCCGACCCCGGGAACCTGCATGAAGCGACGCACGACCCATGCCAGCGCCAGCATGATGGCCAGCACCAGCAGCAGACCCAACGCGGTATTGGCAAGGTTCGCGGTACTCAGCGGCGATTCCACCAGGCGTGAGGCCGCCTCGCCCTCCGCTGCCCCGAGTTGCGTGGTGATGACCAGGCAGGGCACGGCGATCCAGGAGCGCTTGTTCATGGGCGCTATCCGTTCGGGTGCGGAGAACCGCTGCTATGGCGAAGACGCTGCATGTGACTTCAGTTCCCCAGTTTCTTGATCCGGTCTGCCGGACTGACGATGTCGGTCAGGCGGATACCGAACTTCTCGTTGACCACCACGACCTCGCCCTGTGCGATCAGCGTGCCGTTGACCAGCACGTCCATCGGTTCGCCGGCCAGCCGGTCGAGCTCCACGACCGACCCCTGATTGAGTTGCAGGAGGTTGCGGATGTTGATGCGCGACCGACCGATCTCCATCGCTATGGTGATCGGCACGTCCAGGATCGCATCCAGCTTGAGATCACCGCTGACGCCATGATCCTGGTCGGCCTGCAATTGTTCGAACTCGGCGGTTTCTGCCGCAGACCCTTGCTCGGTGACCTGCTCGTCGAGCGCCGCGGCCCACTCGTCCGCCGGTGCCTCGTCAACGCTTCGCTGTTCTTCGCTCATCGTCTTACCCGCCCTGTGGTCGCCGTCCAGTGGGCACCAGGCTGGTGCCATCGTTGTCGTTCGTCTTGGTCACCAGGTCGTTCAGGCGGCCGGCGGTCGCCTGTTCCACCCACTCGGCAACCTTTACCGCGTAGCTGTTGTTGTGTATGCCGAGCGTGCCGCGGAAGATCGGCAGGCTCTCGGCGCACACCTCCACTTGGTCCGGTACGTCGAGCTGGATGATGTCGCCAACCCGGAGGTTGGCCAGTGCGTGCAGCGGCAGCGTGGCCTCGCCGAACACGCTGCTGATCTCGACGCTGGCGCGCATCACCTCTTCGCGCATCGCCGTCTCCCAGCGTTCGTCGCGCTCACCACGGTCACTCTGCACACCGGCGTCGAGCAGATC
>JASFVZ010000256.1:0-4380 GCA_050049565.1 Chromatiaceae bacterium
GCCGTCCTGATACAGCGACAGCCATAGCCACTCGGCATCCTGCCACCGCCCGTCGCGCCGGTAGGCAGCGGCGAGTTCAAGCTGTGCCGCTTCTCCCAGTCGACCGAGATGTCGCTCCCAATAACGTACGGCACGCGGTGCCTCACCGGCGGCCTGCCAGGCCAGACCGATCCGCCGCAGGTCTGCCTGGCCACCGGTCGGGCCTGCATGATCCTCAACCATCGCTGCGTGCAGCCGGGCCAGCGAGACGACGTCCTGTCGGTTATGCGCCAGGACGCGCGACAACAGCCCGCTGCGCCCCGCGCGCAACCAGGCCTGCCAGGCTGCCGGCGCCTCGGCCCCGGGCAGATCGTCGACCCGGTGCAGGTCGAGTCGCCGTTGCTCGGCCGTCTGCAAGCGACAGTCCGGCCACGCGTCCCGGTAGGCCCGACGCACGGTGTACATCAAGTCCAGTTGAGGCAGCTCGGACAGCTGCTGATCCAGGCGGTGCAGCCGGTAGCGTGCGATCAGCAATGGCAGATCGAAACACCGACCGTTGTAGCTGACCAATACCGTGTCTCGATCGATCCATCCGCCGAGCTCGGCCAGCATGTCGCGTTCTGCCGCAAAACTGCCGAGCGTGTACTGCCTGACCTGCAGCCGGCCTGCCGCGGCGTATCGGGCCACGCCAACCATGAATGCCAGGTTGCCGGTGCCGCCCGACAGGCCCGTCGTTTCGGTATCGAGATACAACCAGTTCGCCTGTTCCAGCCGCGCTGTCTCGGGCAGATCCCGGGCCGCCGGTGGACCGTCCTGCCTATCGTCGAGCGGTACTTCCGTCAGGGTATGCACCAGGCCTTCGGCGACACGGCAGCCACCCAGGGCTCCGGCCAGACGGTCGCTGCCAGGCGCGAGGCACGGCGCGCCCGACGCCGGCCGGGCTGCAGGCTGATGCGGTGCGGCGGCCGCACAATCCCTGCGCAGGCGATCGAGGCGCGTCGCCAGCGTCATACCGCCCGCTCCGGCGCATCCGTCGCTGCCAGCAGAGACAGCACGGTCAGCGCCAACGCCTTGGGTGAATAGCCACGCGCCTCGTCACTCGCCAACACCGGTCCGACGCAGGACGGGCAGCCGTAGCGGCAGTCACAATTTTCGATCAGTGACCGGGCACCCAGCACGACGTCGGCATGCCGCCGGAACAAGGGTTCGGACAGGCCGATGCCACCCGGGTAGCTGTCATACAGGAACACCGCCGGCCGGAAGGCGCCCTGTTGATCCGGTGCAATCGCATCGCCCTCGGCATTGCGCATCTGGCCCCGGCCGTCGCCGGCTACGGTCGCAAACCACTGGCCGTCGCCATCGCCGACGGCCCGTCCGAGGTCGCTCTTCTCGCTCATCGTCTGCAGCGCGGCAACATGGTGCATTGCATAGGCGGCACCGAGAAAACCGTCGAGCGCCATCTGGCGCGATGGCAGCGCCTGCTCCAAAACCCCCGGGCGGATCTCCCACCAGACCGCTGTGCTGTGCATCTCCTGGTCCGGCAGGTTGATGTTGCCGTAGCCGATGTTCTCGTGGGTGTAATAGCGGATCTTCTTGTAGCCCGCGAACCGGCGCACCAGATGGACCTCGCCGTGCGCAACCATACGGCTTGCCTGCTGCTCCGTGTCGAACCGCTCCAGGATCCTGAGTCGGGTGAAGACGACCGCATCCGTGTAATAGTCGGCCCGCGTGGGACGCACGAAGGCCTTGCGACCAACCCAGTCGAGACGCTCAACCTGGTAGGGCGCGGCCTGCACCATGTAGATCGCACCCTCGTAGAGGGTTTCCGGTGCGGAGCTGAAGTCGACCTCGGCGATGACCTGACGGCCGCCGCGTTCTTGGTCGATCACGACGAAGTTGCCCTCGGCCACCGAACGCAGCGATACCGCGTTCGCGGGATAGTCATCGGTGATCCAGTGCCAGGCCTCGCCCTCGCGATGCAGCACACCGTCGTCGACCAGGTACTGCAACAACTCCTGCAGTGGGACCGTCCCGGAGAATGACTCACCGGCCCGAAAGGGCAGCTCGAACGCGGCGCAGCGCACATGATCGAGCAGTACCAGCAGTTGATCCGGATCGATTCTCGCGTGCTCGGGCGACGCCCCGAGAAAGAAGTCGGGGTTGCGCACGATGTACTGATCGAGCGGCTCACTGCCCGCCACCAACACGCCCAGGGCGCTGCGCCGTCGACGACCGGCCCGACCGAGCCGCTGCCAGGTCGCGGCGATGCTCCCGGGATAGCCGTTCAGCACACAGACATCGAGACTGCCGATATCGACGCCGAGTTCGAGCGCCGAGGTACTGATCACGCAGTCGACAGACCCATCGCGCAGTTTCTTCTCGGTGACGCGGCGCTGGGTCGGCAGATATCCGCCGCGGTAGGCAAATACCCGCGACGGCCGACGCGGGTCCTTGTCGAACACGTCCTTGAGGTACTTGGTCAACACCTCGACCATCAGGCGTGACCGGGCAAACACGATGCTCTTGAGCCCGCGCTTCACTGCGAGACGCGCGACACGGTTGGTCTGGGACCGCGCCGATGCCCGGATGCCGAGGTCCGGATTGACCACAGGCGGGTTCCACAGCAGCAGGCGGCGTTCCCCCTGCGGCGCGCCGCTTTGGGTGACGGCAGCGACCGACTCACCGATCAGTTTGCTCGCCAGCTGCTGCGGATTGGCGATGGTCGCCGAGCAGAGCACGAATTGCGGCCGCGCGTCATAGAAGGCCAGGATTCGCTTCAGGCGGCGGATGACGTTGGCGACGTGGGCACCAAACACGCCCCGGTAGGTATGCATCTCGTCGATCACGATGTAGCGCAGGCTCTCGAAGAACTGCGCCCACTTGGTGTGATGCGGCAGGATGGCCTGGTGCAGCATGTCCGGGTTGCTGACCACGATGTCGCCGCGCGTACGGATCGCTTTTCGCGCATCACCCGGTGTATCGCCGTCAAAGGTGTAGGCGCGCACACCCAGGTCACCGGCACGATTGAGTTCGATCAACTCGGCGACCTGGTCCTGGGCCAGCGCCTTGGTCGGGAACAGGTACAGCGCCCTGGCCTGCTCCGTCCGTACGGCCTGTAGCACCGGCAGGTTGTAGCACAGCGTCTTGCCCGAGGCGGTCGGCGTGACCACCACAAAGTGCCGACCTGCAGCGGCCTGCTGCCAGGCGTCGGCCTGGTGACTGTACAGAGACTCGATACCGCGCGCGGCAAGCGCTTCGGCGATGCCCGCATCCAGCGTCTCGGGCAGGGCTGCGGTCGCGGCCTCGACCGCCGGCATGACCAGTTCCGCGGTGATTCGGTCCCGGTACTTGTGCTTCAGCTGGCTGGCAAGCGCGGCCACCGGATCGGCGGCACGGCTCGGCGCGGACGACGGCAGCGCGGACATGGCAAAGTTCTCTGGATGTTCTATACTCCGCGCAGTATAGAACATGAATGAAACTTAGCGACAACCCAGAGAGAACTAACTGGGAGGGAGTGCATCGATGGTGCCGCCAAGCCTGACCCGCCGGCAGCAGGAGATCTACGACTACCTGCGCCGGCATCTCAACGAGTTCGCGCATCCCCCGACCCTGGACGAACTGTGCGACGCACTCGGCCTGAAGTCGCGCGGCTCCCTGCACAAACAGATCCAGGCGCTGATCGAGGCCGGGCTGGTCGAACCGATGAACAACCTGCGGCGCGGTATACGGCTCGCCGAATCAGAGATCGCCGAAGCGGCCAACGACAGTGCATCACTCCCGTTGTATGGCTATATCGCAGCAGGTCGCCCGATCGAGGCCATCAGCAACCCAGAGCAGATTGACGTCCCGAGCCAGCTGCGCACGCAGCACCCCTGCTATGTGCTGGAGGTGCGCGGCGACTCGATGATCGAGGACGGCATCCTCGACGGCGACTGGGTCGTGATCGAGCACCGCGAGCAGGCGCGCGACGGCGATGTTGTCGTTGCCCTGGTCGACGGCGAGGAAGCGACCCTCAAGCGGCTCGAACGGCGCGCCGGGGAGGTGGTCCTGCACCCGGCCAACAGCACTCTGGAGCCTATGCACTTCAGCCCCGAACGGGTGCAGATCCAGGGTATCCTGGTCGGCCAGATGCGTCGCTATCACTAGCGGCCTGATACGCCAATAGCGCATCTGGACAGTAGGGCCTGTTCACACTAACTGAACCACAGCGACGGCGGTCGTTTTTTCGGCCAACAAGGCGCTGTGAGCGCTGTGTACCTGCCGTACATGAGCGAGCAGCAACGCCGTGGGACGGCCTATTGTTCGAAACAAGGGCGACCCCGTCCCTTCGGGTTGCGCCCCAAAATGCGCCATGCGGCGTTGCTCGTCGTTCATTTAGGCCCACTAAACCCGATTGTTGAA
>JASFVZ010000257.1:0-4379 GCA_050049565.1 Chromatiaceae bacterium
CACCGTCGACCGGCATCAGCTCGGGGGTCAGGTCTTCAGCCATCGCGGTGACAATCCGGTCATCGCGCGTCAAAGGCATCACCAGGTGAGCACTGCCACTGTAGACGATCAGGCCGGTCGATAACCCCTCGCGTGCCTGCAGCAGATCGCGCAGCTTGTGTTTCGCACGCCCGAGCCGGGATGGCTGCACGTCTGTGGCCAGCATGGTCCCGCTGACCTTGAGCAGAATGATCAGGCCCGCATCGTCATCGGCGAACGGCGCCGGCTCCCGCTCCCAGGCAGGCCCTGCAAGCGCCAGGACCGTGATGATCCAGACCGCCGATAACAATTGCACCGGCCGTAGGCGGTTTGCCTTGCCATCGGAAACGACCAAGTGTTCAAGAAGATGCGGGGCAACCACCTTCTTCAATTTCCCGTAATGATCCTGCCCACGCCACAGTGCCCACCAGACCAGCAGCAATGGCAGCAGACTGAGCAGCATCGTCGGGCGGAGAAAGTGGAAGGTGTCGAACATCTGTTAGATGGGTAGTAAAGAGTAACAAGTGCGTAGTGAGAAACCCATAGTGAACGGCATGTAGTCAGCCGTCTCAGTCGTGAGTTGCCGGAGCAATAACGGTAATGCTTTGACCGTTAGCTTCACTCCTGACCCGTCACCGGCAACCGCCGACGCTGGATGCCTCGCATCACTAGAATGCCACCGTGGTAAAGAAGCCCGAGAACCAGGAACGCCGCAAGCGGCCAGTGAAACAGATCGATACGTGGCCGATAGGTCGCCGTCTCAACCTCGCGCGTGTCGATGCGATCCAGTTCCGTGTAGATTTCCTGCAGCTGATCGCGATCGGCGGCATGGAAGTAGCGGCCGCCAGTCACTGCCGCAACCTTTTTAAGCGCCGCCTCGTCCAGCTTTTCCTCGCCCACCGCCGTCGGGTCTCCGACCCCGATGACATGGATGGTGATGCCGTTATCATGCGCAATCTTCGCCGCCTCGGCAGGCGGCACTTTGCTGCCGGTGTCGTTGCCATCCGTCAGCGCGATCATGACGCGCTCCTCGACCTCGCTCTGCTCGAACAGCGTGATCGCCAGGCCGATGGCATCACCAAAGGCCGTGCGTGGGCCGGCCATGCGCACCGCGGTCTCGTCGAGCAGTATCCGGGTGGCGGCGAGGTCCTGTGTGAACGGCACCTGGGTGAAGGCCGCGTTACCGAATACGGTCAACCCAACGCGGTCGCCCACTCGCCGCGTCAGGAACTCGTCGAGCACCTCCTTCACCGCAACAAGGCGGTCCACGGTCTCGTCCCGTGAATTCGTGAAATCCTCGGTCTCCATTGAGCCCGACAGGTCGACCAGTAACATCAGATCGCGGGTCGGCACGACCCGGCTGATCGGCGGCTCGAGCAGTTGTGGGCGGGACAGCGCGACAACGATCAAACCCCACAGCAACCACAGGATCACCAGCTCGAACAGTACGGACCGGGCAACGACCGCGCCGGTCGACGGCCGCTCGCCGGTAACTTCCGCCATGCGTTGAAACCAGGGCACTACCAGTGCCTGACGTGACTCGCGATATGCAGGCAGCACCCGTCGCAGCACCAAGGGCAGAAACACCAGAAGCAATAACCAGGGATAAGACAGCGTGTACACAGTCAGTCAGACCCTGGCCCGGAGGGAACGCGATGCCGTTGGATCCAGATCCGGGCGAGTCGCTTCATGCCCTTCGTAACCGGCGCATCCGTTTCGGCCTGCACCAGCGGCGCAAAATCCCTGCGCCCACAGGTCTCGCATAGAAAAGCAGCCCATTCTTCGCCGTAGAGCGAGGCAACCTGTTCGCGTGGAAAAACTGCCAGCGCTACGCGTTTCAGGATTACCGAGACTTCATAGCCCGAGCGGGCACTTTGCAACAGCACCAGCCCAGCGCGCCGGTAGGCGTTAGCCGCACGTGCGCTGCGCCATTGATAAACCACGATGGCCACAGCAGTTATCGAGATCGCGAGCAATAACCAGGCTTCGATCGCCAGCGGCCAGGCCGGCGGCGCATCCGGCACGACGATGTCGCGCAGATTGTCGAGGCTCGCCCCCTCCACCATCTCCGAGCCCGTCACGCTACACGTGCCGGGACGCCAAGCAATCGCCGGACCTGATCAACCGTGTCACCCTCGGTGCTCACCAACAACAGCGGCGCGGAAAGTCGGCGGAGATGGCGAGCGATGCGCAGCTGTTCCTCTCGGTAGTCCGTTGCAATCAGCGCCCGGACTTTCGGGTTTGCCAGGTTCAGCGGCATCTGCCGTTCGCCATCGCTCACGTTGATGCTGTGCGCGACCGGTTCGAGGCGAACCGGGTCATGCACGAGCAGTCCGAGCACATCGTTGTGCGCAGCCAACTGGGACGTCAGGCGATCCGTTTTCTCATCAGCGCCGAAGAAGTCGCTGATCACCACGACGAGCACATCGTGCGGGGCCAACCGTACGGCACTGGTCAGCGCCTCGTTGAGACGGCCCGGGTCAGATAGTGTCCCTGCCTTCAGACGCAACGAATGGTTCATCCGTACGACGCTGTTCAGGATCGACATCACGCACTGCTGACTGCGCTGCGGGCGGATATCGACGACCTCACTGTCATTGAAGATGACGGCGCCCACCCGGTCGCCGACATCGAGCGTGCGCCACGCAGCGAGTGCCGCCAGTTCTGCCGCAGTCACCGACTTCATCCGCTCACGGGTGCCAAAGAACATGTTGAGGCGCTGGTCGACGACCAGCAGAACCGCGCGCTCCTTCTCCTCCGTGAACACCCGCACATGCGGGGTCCGGGTCCGCGCCGTGACTTTCCAGTCCATACTGCGAACGTCATCGCCAGGCAGGTAGCGACGCAGTTCCTCGAAGTTCAGTCCGCGTCCGCGCAGGCGCGACGCATAGCGCCCCGACAGCACGCTGGTGACGGGCTGCTGAGGCCGGAAGGAGAAGTCGCGGGCCTTGTCGCGGATGCGAATCAGATCATCGAGATTCGCGTAGGCCCCGCGTGGTCTGTCTGCCGCGGGTACTTGTCTGCGGATCTTGGTCCAGTCCATTCGCGTTCCAGCACTCGGCGTTGATGGGTAATTAGTGGAAAGTACCCGGTCGTTAGTAAACAGTGGTTGGTGGACAGTTCATCAACTGGTCACTGTTCACGACTTACTGACGGCCATTCATTAATTACTGTTCACTCTTAACTGTCCCCTGGCCACTCAGGCTACAGCGACCAGCTTGACCACCCTCCCAACGAGATCGTCGGTCGTGACGCCATCGGCCTGGGCCTCGAAGCTCGGCACGATACGGTGGCGCAGGCAGTCATTGATAACCGCCCGGACATCGTCGGGCGTCACCTTGTCCCTGCCCTGCAGCCACGCATGGGCCCGGGAGACTTTGTCCAGCGCCAGAGAACCACGCGGACTGACGCCGACCTGGATGTACTTTGCCAGATCTTCACTGAATTCTTCCGGACGCCGCGTCGCCGCGACCAGCGCGACGATGTAGTCCTCCATCGGCTCGGCGATCTGCACGGTGGCGATCTCGTCGCGGGCCGCGAAGATCGCGCTCTGCGGGATCGGCGAGCTGTCGGCTTGCGCCGACCTTCCGGCCGCCGCGGTCTCGCCGCGCACCAGGCGAATTACCTCTTTCTCCGACGCATCGTCCGGGTAGGAGATAAAGACGTGCATCAGGAAGCGATCCATCTGCGCCTCCGGCAGCGGATAGGTGCCTTCCTGCTCGATTGGGTTCTGCGTCGCCATCACCATGAACAGCGGCGGAAGTTCGTGCGTCTCGCGTGCCACCGAGATCGTGCGCTCCTCCATCGCCTCGAGCAGTGCAGCCTGCACCTTGGCCGGGGCACGGTTAACCTCATCAGCCAGCACGATGTTGGCAAAGACCGGGCCTGGTTGAAAAGCGAAGCGCTCTTCGGCACCCTCGCCAAGGTACATCTCCGAGCCCGTGATGTCTGATGGCAGCAGGTCGGGCGTGAACTGGATGCGACTGAAGTCGGCCTCCAGGTTCTTGGCCAGGGCCTTCACCGCCCGGGTCTTGGCGAGGCCGGGCAGCCCTTCGACCAGCACATTGCCGTTGCACAGCAGGGTCAACAGCAGACGTTCAACGACCGGCTCCTGGCCGATGATCGACTGCGCCATCCGTGCCTTAAGGTCCAGTACGGCTTCGCGTGCATGCATAATTCGGTTTCCTTCACTGCCCGACCGGCTCGGTACAGTACGGTGTGACTTGGTGCCGTTCAGCCATATAGTGCGCTGCTTGGTAAGTTCGGTGATTCTCAGAGCCCCGCTACCTGACCAAGACAAGGCGCACTTCGCAGGTAATGGCAGGCCCTTTTCAAGAGGTGCAACGCGGTATTGGCCAGGT
>JASFVZ010000258.1:0-4378 GCA_050049565.1 Chromatiaceae bacterium
AGATCAGGTGGTCCTGATCGGCCTGATCCTGACCCACGAGGGTGACCAGGAATTCGGGATCGCGCCGGACATCTTCTCGTTCGAGCCTTTCGCGTTGGCCGTCAGACGGAACGACGCCGATTTTCGATTGATCGCCGACTCCGTGCTCGCGCAGCTCTACCGCACCAGCCAGATATCGCCGATCTACGCAAAATGGTTCGGAAAGTTCACGAAAAAGGTTCCACCCCTACTCGAGGCCATGTACGTGATGAGCGCGACACCAGAGTAGACATCCAGCCTCGCGCAGCGTAGGCGGCAAGATGCTCGGATCATACTCAAACCGTTTGATGACCCGACTTGCAACGGTCGACCGAGGACGCTCCCTCACTCCCGGCCATGGCCGGTCGGACCAACGCGCCTCGGCCACGATTTCTTTCTGTGCTTTGCTGCTCTTGGGCTGCCAAGGCGTGCAGGACTCGGCGCCTGCCGCCGACCCGCAGTCGCGGCCCGGGTCGGATGCGCTCAACACGCGCTACATCATCGACGACCGTCCGGTCCAACTTATCGACGGCCAGGCGACAAACCCCGCGGCACCGGGCGCCAGTAGCGCCACCGTTATCCGGGTCTGGGGGGACCCCCTCGCCGTCGACCTGAATCAGGACGGGGCCGAAGATGCCGTGTTGATCATCACCCAGACGACCGGCGGCAGCGGCACGTTCTACTACCTGGCTGCGGCTATCGCTGAACAGGGAGGCTACGAAGGCTCGGCCGGGTTTTTTCTCGGTGATCGAATCATTCCCGAGCGTCTTTCGGCCATCGATTCGAAAGTCCGGGTCAGTTACCTGGCCCGACACGATGGAGAGAGTTTCGCTGACGAACCGACGGCGGAACATAAGAGGGACGTTGTCTACAACCCGCGGGACCGAAAACTCGTGGAGGTTGCCATCGACTTCGAGGGCGGGGCCGATCCCGACCGCATGACCCTGCAGATGCATACCTGGCGCTGGGTCAAGACGGCATACAACAATGACAGCGTGAAGCAGCCGGTCAAGCCGGGCTCATTCACCCTGACCTTCGGCGAAGACGGGCGGGTGTCGGGAACGACCGACTGCAACAGTTTTCAGGGCACGGTGACGGTCGAAGAACACAGGATCCGGTTCGACGAGAACATGGCGATGACCCGGATGTTTTGCGAGGGCTCGCAAGAGTCGGAGTTCATACGCATGCTGCAGAGCGTACAGTCATTCTTCTTCACCAGCCGCGGCCAGCTGATCATGGAACTCAAGTACGACAGCGGCTCGATGTTCTTTCAGTGAGCGCGTTACGGATACCGCTCATTCCCTTTGTGCAAATGACAGCGGCTGGCGTGATGCCCAAGGTCTCGAGCAGCACGCCAGTGGGCTGCTGGGTAAGTTCGAGAACTCGCAGGCGCTTTTGAACCGGGCGAGCTTTTTTTCAAGCTGCCTTTATAGAACGCACCCTTGAGCCACCGCTAAGCGTACTGCAGCTGGTTCCCCCCGGGAATCAGGGCGACGCCGGAAACCTGAGCGTGGCCTCCGCCAGCTCTGGCGGCCACACCAGCCGGCGCTGTCCATCCTGCCACTGCAGGACGAAATTCTTGTGGCCGATCTGTTTCCCGGTCTCGTCCACACGATAGTTGCCCGCGAGGGACCGGAAGCGCATCCCGGCCAGCTGCGACCGAACCTCGTCACGTTCCAACGTACCGGCCAGTCGCACCGCCGCTTCCAGTACCTGGCCGGCCGCATACCCGGAGGTGGCGTGATATCCCGCGTCTGCGCCGTACCGCTGCTTGTATCGATACGAAAAATCGAAACCGAACGGCCGGCGATCGAAGGGCATCCAGGGCACGGGGCCGGCTACCCCCTCTGCATCCGGACCCAGCGTGTCACCAAACTCGCTCAGCGCGGGTCCGACGCTGAGGGCAAACAGATCGGCGCTCAGGCCCTGCTGCCGGGCCTCCCGCATCAGGCCCAGGGCTTCGCGGAAATAGACGGCCCCAATGACCACGTCGGGGTTCGCCTCCCGAATGCCTCGAACCAGACTTGAGAAGTCTTGGTTCTGTTGTGCAAAGCCCTGGTCGAAGACCACTTGGAGACCGTGAGCCGCAGCCTGACGCCGCGCACCTTCGGCCATGTCGCGGGTGAAAACCGCGTCGTCCACATAGACCAGTGCAACCCGTAGCGGGGCGCGCTCCTTCAGCATCTCGATAACGGTGTCCATATAGGCGCGGGCCGGAACGTCCATCCCGAACACGTTTTTGTAGCCCCGGTCCCAGATCGCTTCTGCTGCGGCGCCCACCGTCAGCATCGGGAAACCGTTTTCCTCGGCGACGGTACTGGCCGCCAGGGTGATATCCGACGAATAGGGCCCGAGCAGCAGATCCACCCGATCTTCTTTGATCAGGCGCTGGTAGAGCCTGGCGCTGGTCGCCGGATCCGAGCGGTCGTCGTAGTGGACCAGCTTGACCGGTCGCCCCAGCAACTCGCCCCGGGAGTTGACGTCCTCTTGCCACATCTGCATGCCCTGCAGCTGTTGCTGTCCCAGTTCGGCCAGGTCGCCGCTGAGCGACACCGTAAGGCCGACCTTGATTTCATCGGCGGCCTGGCCAACTGCTGCGAACAGCAGCCAGAAAGACCCCAACAAAGTTGCCCAGAAGGCCTTGCTTCGTATCGATATCACCCTAAGTCACTCCTCGGATTCTCGACTGGATAGCGCCCGTTTGCCTTGCCCTCTGCGGGCAGGAGACGGCGCCCCAAGAAAGTACCCTTTCCGTTTTACTTCGCGATCTGCATCTCACGCTGCGTGGTGGACAGCAGACGGACCCAGTTGTATTCGAAGGTGGTGCCGTTCTCGAAGTAGCGGAAAGGGATATTCGCTCGGGTGTCCACCGCATTCAGTCCGGTCAGCGTCCACTCCTGCCAGGTCTCCAGATCGGTCAAGCCGTCCTGGATCTCGGACCTGACAAACGTATCCACACCCAACCCAACCGCATCCCGAACGGATGAGGGCCCGAAAATCGGAAGGACCAGATAGGGGCCGCTGCCGACACCCCAGTAGCCCAGAGTCTGACCGAAGTCTTCCTGGTGCCGGGGGATCTGCATGACATTGCTGGCCACATCGAAGAACCCGAAGACGCCCAGGGTCGAATTCCAGACGATGCGACTGGCCGTCTCCGCCGACTTCCGAGGACTCAATTGCAGGACCGAATTAATGAGCGTGGTCACGTCACGGATATTGTTGAAGAAGTTATGGATACCCACCTCGATGAAATCCGGCGTCACCGTCTGGTAACCCCGCACCACCGGGAGAAAGACATAGCGGTCGAAGTGATAATTGAACCGGTAAATGGTTCGGTTGAAGCCCTGCCAGGGATCATTCACCGACTGGATCGCCGAGTTGGGATCCACGTAGATCAGGCGCTCCGGGTCGAAAAACGCCGGTTCGGCCTCGCCTTGCTGCACCGGGGCCGTGCTGCAACCGCCCAGGAGTAAGCCGGTAAGCCCAACGAGTAACAAGGTGAGGACTGGCTTTTTAGTTGTCTTCATCATGGAATCCCGCCTAGTCCTCGAAAACACTCAGCATATGGGCGACGTTGTCGCGATGCGCCATGTTGCCGCAGTGCCCCCCGGTCGGGTAGATCTTCGCGCGGGCCCCGAACACATCGCGGAAGAAGTCGATCTCCCCGGGCATCAGAATGATGTCGTTTTCGTTGTGCATCACCTCGATCTTGTCGGCCGTCCGCAGATAGTCCTCGATACTCTGGAGGCTCATCTCGGCGATCAACTGTTCGCGGGTGATCGAGGGATCCCGATCCCTGAAATACGGGTAGAAGTACAGATGATAGAAGTCTGTGAACCCGATGCGGTAGACCATTTGCTGAAACTGCGTCGGGTCGCTGTTGCGCGTCAGCGTGACATTCTTCGGTTTTACGAAACCGGCGTTGTTCATCACGTCCGAGGTAAAGACCATATCGCCGGAGGATATGCGGAACGAGGTCCCGATCAGGGCGGCCAGTTCCTCGTTTTTCGGCTGCATCTCTTCATAAGCGGCGTAGAGGAGTTCCGGACCGAACTCGATATCGTCTGAGCGCTTGAGCGCGCGCGTGAATCCTTCCACGATTTCCTGGAAGAAGCGCCCGAAGTTCTCTACCCCGCCCGGAATGTTCTGCGTCATCCGGTCCAGTAGCGAGATCGAATTGTAGAGCGTGACCGGCGGGTTGATCAGCAAGGCCTTGCGGAAATTGAAGACCTGACGCTGCTCGTCCAGCTGGGTCACGAACGCCGCGTTGAACCCCCCAAGGCTGTAGCCCGTGACATAGAAATCGGTCACCTCGATATCGTCCTTGAGTTCGGCCCAGACGAGCTCCATGACGCGGTAG
>JASFVZ010000260.1:0-4362 GCA_050049565.1 Chromatiaceae bacterium
TCGGGGGATGTCGTGCCCGACTTCTTCGACGACATCAGCCTGAACTGGTCATTGAACGCGACGGTCGGTCCGGATGGTCTGCTGTACGTCGGTGAGTACAACGGCAACAGCGATCGGATCCATAAATTCGATCCCGCGACGGGCGCTTATCTCGGTGTGTTCGTTGCCAGCAAGTCCGCAGGCCTTGATGGACCGGCCGGTATGGAGTTCGGCCCAGATGGCAACCTGTATGTGGCGTCAAACTTCAGCCAGGAGATTCTGCGCTTCGACGGCTTGACAGGTGCTCCTATAGGCACAGGTCCGCTCGCTGGGAAGTTCGTCACCGCAGGCAGCGGTGGCCTCAACGAACCAGACGATATTACTTTTGGGCCGGATGGCGATCTGTATGTGACCAGCTTCAATACCGACCAGGTATTGCGTTATGACGGTATGACCGGCGAATTCAAAGAGGTCTTTATCGAGGCCGACCCGAGTAAGCTAGACAAGCCATCAGAGTTGGTGTTCGGTCCCGATGGCAACCTGTACGTTACGAGTGTCGGCACAAACCAGGTTGTTCGGTATCTTGCAGATGGGGCCTTCGATAGGGTGTTCACCTCCGGCGTCACGATGAATGAGCCGCGTGGGGCTGTGTTTGGACCGGACGGCGACCTGTATGTCGCCGACATAGACGCAATCCGCCGTTTCGACGGAACGACCGGTATCTACACGGGCGGCACCTTGGCCTCAAGCCCCGACGTAGACTGGCCGACTCAGTTCACCTTCCTTCCGAGCCAGCAGGTGCTGGTCAATCCGATCAATGACGCCCCCGTGGTCTCGGCACCCGGCAGCGCCCTGGCCGCCACCGAGCAGACCAACCTCAGCATCGAGGGTGTCGGCATCGGCGTGGACGACGTTGACGCCGGGATGGGTACGGCGACCGCCACGTTGGCGGTCGGCGAGGGCGTCCTGACGGTCGTGGTCGGTGACTCAGGGGTGGCGATCGATAGCGGTGACGGGACAGGCAACGTGGTACTCAGTGGGCGCGTCAGTGACCTCGACAAGCTCCTGATCGGGAACAGCACCGGGACGATCACCTACTACAACGGCTCGGACACTCCCAGTGCCAGCACGACATTGTCCGTGACCGTGGATGACGGCGGTGACACAGGTGCGGATCCGGGCGACTCCGGGACACCGACGTCTGAGTCCGGCAGCAACAGTGTCACGATCAATATCGTCGCGACGAATGATCCGGCGATCATCGGCGGGGTCGATACGGGTAGCCTGACCGAGGATTCAGGCGCTGTTGGCGGTTATTTGGATGCCGGTGGCGGCCTCACCGCGACCGATCCCGACAACCCTGATGACACCTTCACCGCGGCCACTCATCGCGGGGCCCTCGGTAAGCTGACCATCGACGGATCGGGCACCTGGTCCTACAGCGTCGACAACAGCCTGCCGGGGATCCAGGCGTTGGCCGCCGGCGCCACGGTAGACGATGTAATCACGGTGACCAGTATCGATGGAACGACGCACGACATCACGATCACGATCACCGGTAACGCCGCGCCGACCGCGCAGGACGACCTTAGCTACACGATTGACGAGGATGGAGTCCTGACGGCCGACTGGTGGGATACTGACTGGACCCACCGTTCGACCATCACCCTCGACAACTCGGGACAGACAGAGACGCTGACGGATTTCCCCGTTCTGGTCGTCCTCAACAGCGGCAACATCAACTACGCACTGACTCAGAGTGACGGCGCCGACCTGCGTTTCTTCGATGCCGACGGCAACGCCCTGGCCTACGACATCGAGGAGTGGAACGCGTCGGGTGATTCATATGTATGGGTCAAGGTGCCGCAGATCGGCGGTGGCGATGTTACCGACATCACGATGTACTGGGGTAACGCCACCGCGACATCGGCCGAAAACGCCTCGGCCGTTTGGAGCAACGGCTATACCGCGGTCCATCACCTGCACGATGATTTCAACGATGCGACCGTTCAGCGCAACACGGCCATAAATTCCGGCTCAACGGATACGGCAGGCCGGGTCGGCGATGGCCAGCTTTTCGACGGTAGTGATGACCTGCTGAGTCTTGGCGCCGATCCGAGTCTGCACGACCTATTCAACGGCGGTGGCACCGTGTCGGCATGGGTCTACGTCGAAGACTGGGGTCAAAATGGCTACGGCCGCATATTCGACAAGTCGGGCGATTTGACGCCTTCTACCACCGGTTGGGCGCTGGAGTTATTTGGCAGTCAGCAGGCGTTGCTATTCCAGGTAGGCTTTTCCGGTGGCGTTGGGCAATGGGCAACTGTGAACTCCAGCGTCAGTGAGGATGCGTGGAACCATGTTTCACTTAACTATGACTCCTCAGATCCTTCCAATGTGCCCGAGATATATGTCAACGGCACGCTGCAGCTACTAAATGGGTCTTATACAAACCAACCGGGTGCTCTTGAGACGGCGGGCGACGACTCGGGTTATGACCTTAGGGTTGGGGGCTTCTCCACCGTTCCTGTAGATACTCGGTCGTTCGACGGCGTCATTGATAATGTTCAGATCTCTTCGACGGCCCGGTCGGTGGATTGGATCCAGGCGCAATACCTCGCCACCTCGGGCACTTTCGCCAGCGTCGGTGATGCCGAATCAATAGGTACTTCGACAGCGGGAGTACTGGACAACGACACGACGGTTGACCCGCATACGCCGCGCGCGACAAGCCTGGATACCACCGGCACGCTGGGCCTGGTCACGCTCAATGAAGACGGTACCTTCACCTATGACACCAACAGCCAGTTCGATTACCTGGCCGATGGCGACGATACGACCGATACCTTCAGCTACACGCTGGATGACGGGGTTAACCCACCAACCGTTGCAACTGTGACGATCACGGTAACCGGGACAAACGATGCGCCGGTGGCCCGGCCCGATGGGGTCCACCTGTCGTTCGATGGCACTGATTACGTCCGCGTAGCCGATGATGCCAGTCTGCAGGTCACCGGGAGCAACACGGTCACGATGGAGGCCTGGATCAACCATGACGGCACCGGGACCGGCTCGCAGTTGATCGTCAACAAGGAAGGCGAGTACGAACTTGGCATCACCGCCGATACCGGCGAGATCAAGTTTGCGATTGCCCTGCCGGGCAACACCTGGAGTTGGCACAACACCGGTCATTTCGTGACCGCCGGCGAATGGACCCACGTCGCGGTGAGTTTCGATGGATCCTTTGCGCGTACCTACATCAATGGGCAGTTGGTCGATGAGTTTGCACAGGCCGGACCGATCGGTGAGGTCTATCCGACCTATGACAGCCTGACCATTGGTGGTCGCGAGAATGCGACTGATCAACGCTTCACCGGCCAGATCGACGAGGTGCGGGTCTGGCGCGACGCCCGGACACAGGGTGAGATCCAGGGAGCGATGAATGGCCTGTTGGCCGGCACGGAGCCCGACCTGGCCGGTTACTGGCGTCTGGACGAGTTCGCCAGCGGGACAGTGGTCGACTATTCGGGCAATGGTAACGATGGCGTTTTTGGATCCGGTCTCGAGGCCCCGGTCTATCAGGGCTATGCCACGAACCAGGATTCCGTGCTGAGCATCGTTGCCGGTTCCGGTGTGCTGGCGAACGATTCCGATGCCGACGGTGACAGCCTGGTCGTCAGCGCGGTCAACGGTAATGCGGGTGATGTCGGTTCCCAGATCGCGCTCGGCAGCGGTGCCTTGCTGACGCTCAACGGGGACGGCAGCTATGTCTACGACCCGAATGGGGCCTTTGACGCTCTTGATGCCGGAGAGCAGGCGACAGATACCTTCCGCTATACCGTAAGCGACGGGTCCCTCGACTCGGGCGAGGTAACCGTCACGATCATCATCACCGGGGTCAATGACTCGCCGACGACAGCCGGTCTGTCCAATGTGACGGTCGATGAGGATGCACCCGCTACCGTCGTCGACCTGCATGCAACCTTTGCAGATCTCGAGGATGCCGACACGGCCTTCGTCTACACGATAGAGAACAATACCAACACGGCCTTGTTTACGTCGACGGCGATCGCCGGCGGCAACCTGACCTTGGACTATGCCGCGGATGTCAGCGGCAGCGCGGATATCACGGTGCGGGCCACGGACACCGGCGGGCTGTGGGTGGAGAGTGCCTTTACGGTCACTGTGAACGCGGTCAATGACGAGCCCACTTTGACGCTGGGTGGCAACCAGAGCGTCGGCTACGAATCCGGGGCGCACACGGTGGGTGGCTTTGCCAGTGCCCTGCCGGGTGGCGGGGCGGACGAGGCCGGTCAGACATTCATCTATAACGTCTCGAATGACAACAACGCGCTATTTAGCGTGCAGCCGACGATCAACGCC
>JASFVZ010000259.1:0-4362 GCA_050049565.1 Chromatiaceae bacterium
TCGTCCTCCGGGATGCCGGCCTCGACCTTGCCGACGATGTCGGCACCGACGTCAGCGCCCTTGGTGAAGATGCCGCCACCGAGACGGGCGAAGATCGAGATCAAGGAACCGCCGAACGCAAGGCCGACCAGGGGATGCAGAGGATCCTCGACGCCCATCTGCACGAGCAGGGCGTAGTAGCCGGCGACACCGAGCAGGCCGAGGCCGACGACCAGCAGCCCGGTGATCGCGCCGCCACGAAACGCGACCTGGAGTGCCGCGTTCATGCCCTGATCGGCCGCCTGCGCGGTACGGACATTGGCGCGCACCGAGATGTTCATGCCGATGTAGCCGGCAAGACCGGAAAACACGGCACCGATCAGGAAACCGACCGCGGTGGCCCAGCCAAGGAAGTAGTAGAGGATGACGGTGAGAATGACGCCGACCAGGCTGATCGTCGTGTACTGGCGATTCAGGTAGGCCGAGGCGCCTTCCTGGATCGCCTGAGCGATTTCACGCATCCGGTCGTTGCCGTCCGGCTGGGCGAGTATCCATTTGACCGAAATACCGCCATAGCCCAGTGCCAGCAGGGCGCAGGCGAGTGCGAACCACAGTTCAGTTTGCATCTTGATGGCTTCCCCTTGGTTGTGGTGCGCGTGGGGCGACAGCGCGACCCAGAACACCGGTTGTTGTGACGCGAATCTTAGTCCTGTTAGCTCACCGATGTGCGACCGCGGACGCCGATTCAACTCGAGTGACGCGGCGCCCTCGCTTCCGACGGTTTTGCGTGGTGTCGGTGACACCGGCACCGCCCTGTGCTGCGCGGACCCGCCACGGCGGTGTCGCAACGCCCTTGCGACGCATAAATGTGGGACAACCGGGCTCGACCTTGCGCGATACTCCGCGCAGCAAAGGGCTGTCCGGCGGCGCAGGGCAGCCCCGACGTGGGCCTAATAATCCCGGGATTTCGCGCGAAGCTCAATCGCTAAAGCCACGGGCTGATCCGCCACCCCGCAGATCGACGCTCCCGGGGTGGCGGCAGAGGCGGGTGCTAGAGCTCGAAGTCGGGCAGTCTGCGCGCGACGCCGTTGAGCTTGAGTGTCACATAGTCCGGCAGACCGTTGGCCTTGTATGGCGGGTAGGCCTCGCCCTGGATCAGCGGATAGAGGTACTCCCGGCACTTGTCGGTGATGCCGTAGCCGTCGGCGGAGATGAAGTCGTTCGGCATCATCTTCTCGACATTCGCGACCTCACTCAGCGGCGCCTCGCCGATGCTCCATTTGTAGGGGCTCGATGATTCGCGGACCACGGTCGGCATGATCGAGTTCTTGCCCTCGATCGCCTTCTCGACCGCGGCTTTGCCGAGGGCGTAGGCCTGTTCGACGTCGGATTCCGAGGCCAGGTGGCGCGCGGCGCGCTGCAGATAGTCGGCCACGGCCCAATGGAATTTGTAGCCGAGCGCCTCTTTGACCATGTTCGCGACCACCGGCGCTGCACCGCCGAGTTGGGCGTGTCCGAACGAGTCACGCGTGCCCTGTTCGGCCAGGAACTTGCCGTCCGGCCAGTGGCAGCCCTCGGACACGCAGATCGTGCAGTAGCCAAACTCCTTGACCTTTGCGTCCACGGCGGCCAGGAACTTCTGCTGGTCGAACTCGACCTCTGGAAACAGGGTCACGACCGGGATCCCCTCGTCGGAGACCAATGCGCCGGCTGCCGCGATCCAGCCAGCGTGACGCCCCATGACCTCGATCACGAAGATCTTGGTCGATGTCGCTGCCATCGAGCGAACATCGAAGCTCGCTTCCAGGGTCGATACGGCGATGTACTTGGCGACCGAACCGAAACCGGGGCAGTTGTCGGTGATGGGCAGATCATTGTCGACCGTCTTCGGGACGTGGATCGCCTGGACCGGGAAGCCCATCTTTTCCGAGAGCTGCGAGACCTTGTAACAGGTGTCTGCCGAGTCGCCGCCGCCGTTGTAGAAGAAGTAGCCGATGTCATGCGCCTTGAAGACCTCGATCAGGCGCTCGTACTCGCGTTTGTTGGCCTCCAGGCTCTTCAGCTTGTACCGGCACGAACCGAATCCGCCGGACGGGGTCTGCTTCAGCGCGGCGATGTCGGCTGCGGATTCCTGGCTGGTGTCGATCAGGTCCTCGGTCAATGCGCCGATGATGCCGTTGCGGCCGGCGAGCACGTTGGCGATCTTGTCCGGGTGGGCGCGGGCGGTTTCGATCACGCCGCAGGCCGACGCGTTGATTACGGCGGTCACGCCACCGGACTGCGCGTAGAAGGCATTTTTTGCCGTCATGTCATATCCCTCTGTGATTCAAGTCTGTCGCTTGGTGAATACCGCAGGCACCGCCCGGCGCCGGGCCGATGCGCTGCAAACTGATCCCGGTCGAAAAACTCGCCCTGGCCGGAGTGGGTAACGCCGGTCGGAGTGCTGGGTTGTGCAGATGCCTGTTTTTGGTCTGCATCGGTTGGCAGCACTCCGTCCGGCTCGAGATCCGCTCGCGGTGTGCGGGTTTCGTGGCCCGGATACTGAACCCAATTTGTTTCGGATGCGCGTCTGACCCATCTGCCGGATCGGGCCTTGCGTGCCCGTGAACACGCCGGGCGACCGCCGAAGCATGCCGGGTCGCGCGCCACGCCTTGGGGTGTCGATGGCACCCTCGCACGTTCAAGGCCGGAGCGAACTCGCCGGGGATGATTGGCCTGCTGACCCCGGAATGCTGCTCGGGAACTCGTTTATTTCACCTGATCGCCTAAAATGCCCAGAAAATCAGTCGCTTCGTTGACAGGCAAAAATTGTGCGATTAGCTTAGACAACCCGGCGGGGGGCAGCCAATGCAAAACACGCATGCCCCCATAGGATAATCCGAATTTCCTTATGCGACCGGAAGTTGCGCTGGCCGCGACCGAGCAGACAGAAAACGGCGCCGAGCAGCGCCAGGTAGAAGAAAAAGTGGCCCTCCAGGAGCAGAAATGAGGATCGTCTTACTTGGCCCGCCGGGTTCCGGCAAGGCGGCGCTTTCCGAGAAGCTGTCCGGCAAATTCGGGATGCCGATAATCACCGTCAACAGCGTGATGCAGCGTGCGGCTGCGGAGCCCTCCGAGCTCGGCCGTCTGGCCAAGGAGGCCATGGATCAAGCGCGGGTCTCGGACGAGCTGTTGCTCGCCCTGCTGCGCATCCAGATCCCGCACATGGACCTCAGCCACGGCTTCGTGCTGGTCGATTTCCCGAAGAACGCAGGCCAGGCCGATGTCCTGGACAGCATGCTCAGCGATCTCGGTGCGGCGGTCGAGCTCGTGCTGAACCTCGAAGTGGACCCCGACGAGCTGATGGAGCGGCTGGTGGGCAGGATCACCTGCGACAGCTGCGGCGCCCAGTACAACCTCTACGTCAACCCGCCGATGGTCGACGGGGTCTGCGATGCCTGCGGTGCGCGCGTGGTCAGGCGCCCCGACGACTACGAGGAGACCATCAGCAATCGGCTGCGGGTCTACGAAGGTCAGATGGGGCCGCTGCTGCAGTACTACCAGCTGAACGAGAAATTGCATCGGATCAAGGCCGATCTCGGGATCGACCAGGCCTGGGGCGCGGTGGAAAAGCTGATCAAGACCCTGCCACCCAGCGAGCCGCCGGCCAAACCTGCCAAAGCCGTTGCGGCGACCGCCAAGACCGCGGCAGAGAAAAAGGCCGCGGCGAAGCCCAAGGCCAAGCCTCAATCCAAGCAGGCTGCTGCGGCAGACAAGGCCGCCGGCGCCGGGAAGAAGGCCTCGAAAAAGGCCAGGGTAGAGAAGCCGACGGCGGAGAAGGCCGGTGCGAAAAAAGCGGTGGCCAAGAAGGTGGCCAAGAAAGCGGCGGTGAAAAAGGCGGCCGCGAAGAAGAAAGTCGTCAAAAAACCAGTTGCGAAGAAGTCAGCCGCGAAGAAGGCGGCAGCCAAGCAGACCACGGTCAAGCAGGCGGCGGCGAAGAAGGTCATGGCAAAAAAGGCATCCGCCAAGAAGGCGGTCGTAAAGAAGAAGACAACGAAAAAGGCCGTGGTCAGGAAGGTGGCCAAGAAAGCGGCGGCGAAGAAGGCGGCTACGCAGAAAGCACCGGCCAGGAAAACGTCGACCAAGAAGGCGGCGTCGGCGAAGCCCCAAGCCGCCAAGTCTGCCAAGAAGGCGGTCGCTAAGAAAGCCGCGGTGAAGAAAGCGCCCTCCCGGAAGGCTGCGCCGAAAAAGACCGCTGCAAAGAAGGCGCCGGCCGCGAAAAAGAAGCCCGCGGCAAAAAAGAAACCGGCGAGCAGAAAGAAGACCGCCCGGCGTTAGATCGGATCGTCGGGCCGTTCAGTCCAGCGACGGGCCGAGTTGGAATGCAACCGGCTCGAAGCCCTG
>JASFVZ010000261.1:0-4355 GCA_050049565.1 Chromatiaceae bacterium
TCGTGATGACGGCGCGTCATGATAACGCTGAAGAAACGCCGGCGGCTGCACCGGAGGGCGCCCAGCCCTTTCCGGTTGGCGCGGCTACCGCCGCGTGAAACTGCGCGGCGCGGGTCACACGATCGCAGCCGACCGGACCCGCACCCCGGAGCACGACCGACCCGGGATCCCGGCCTGTCCGGAACAGGCCGCACCGCCTGCCGAAGAAATCCACCAGTCTCAGCGCGGATTTCGAATAGTCAAAGGGGGTGGGTTGGCGTTATGGTTCTGGGTCCGGACCGTACCGACAGGGGCAGTTGGTCGGTTCCGAAATACGAAAAACTCAAGCCTTCCAACCTTAGGAGAAAAAACATGCCGTGTAAGCGAATGCTCGGTATTCCGCTAGCGCTGGTCGGTGCGTTGTCGTTATCCGCAACCGTCGCCGCGGAAAGTGACCGTGCGCCCGAGGACGTACTCATCGAGTTGATTGATGAGACGGGGTCAGAATACCTGTCGCAGAGCCCGCAGAATCTGCAGATGATGCCTGACAATCCGGCCTATTGGATTGCCGAGGAGGGCGCAGAGCTCTTCACGACACCTCGGGGCCCGAACAACGTTTCACTCGAGGGCTGCGATTTCGGTAAAGGCCCGGGGGTATTGGAGGGCGCTTACGTCGAATTGCCGCGGTTTTTCGATGATACCGGCAAGGTCATGGACCTGGAGACCCGCCTGGTGTACTGCATGACGACCCTACAGGGCTTTTCAAAGGACGATCCGGCGGTCAAAAAGCGTCACGGCTCCGGCTCCGACATGATGAAGCTGCAGACCTACATCGCGATGCAGTCCAATGACATGCCCTGGAACCCACCGATGAAACACCCTCTCGAGAAGGCGATGCGCGACGCGGGCGAGGTCATGTTCTACCGCCGCTCGGGCCCGATGGACTTCAGCTGTCTGGCCTGCCATGGGCAGACCGGTAAGCGCATCCGGGCATCGGTTTTGCCTAACGCGAGCGTCCCTGAGGAGTGGACCAAGGCGATCTCATGGCCGGCGGAGCGTGCTGGACAATTGAACGTACGGAGCTCGCAGCACCGACTCCGCGGCTGCCTCTGGCAGATGCGTCACCCGGGAATCGTCGGCGGATCGGATGCGTCGATCGCACTGATTTCGTACTGGACCGACAAAGCGCGCGGTGAGCCGGCCATCCTGCCGGACATGAAGCGGTAACCGAGGGGAAAACGAGCAATGAGAAAACAGATCCGTATTGCCCTGACGGGCGCCGCAGTCAGCGTCTGCCTTTCGGCCGGCGCACAGGCCGTGGACTACACGTCGATGACCCCCGAGGCCCTTGCCGAGTATCTGATCTTCGAGACCAATAGCTTCAAGCTCGATCAGGAAATGCCGGAAGGCGGAACGGGCCGGGACCGCCTGGTCCAGGACGAGTTGCAGAAGACCTGTTCGAAATTCCGCGGCGGACCGGTCGATCCCGTAGCGGCCGCCAAGATCAACGCCGCGGCGCGCGCGACGATCACGTATCCCGAAGGCGGGATCAAGCTGGGGGACTGGCAACGGGGACGCGAATTGGCCTGGTCGGGCTTTGGCTATCGCGTCGGCCACCGCAATGACGATCACAGCAGCCGAGGACCCGGCGCCAACTGCTACAACTGCCACCAGCTGGCGACGGACCGCACCGGCGGGACCATCGGGCCGCAGCTGACCAACTATGGCAAGCTCCGGGGTACCAGTGAGCCGATACTGAAGTACACCTACGAGGTGCTCTACAACCCGCATGCCTTTTACGCATGCACCAACATGCCACGTATGGGGGCCAACGGCATGCTGACGGAGCAGCAGATCAGTGACATCATGGCCTACCTGCTGGATCCGGAGTCGCCAGTCAACCAGCCCGCGGCTGAGTGACACCCAAGATCTAGGTCACTTCATCCTCAATCGACCCGGCCACTCGGCCGGGTTTTTTTCTGCGCGATGTCCGGAGGCGTCTGGGGTCAACTACGCCCCATCGCCACCGGCAACCGTCGCGACCCCCAGGTGCCCGGTTCAGGTTCGAAGACCCCGGCGATCGGCGTCCCACAGGCCGCGCAACGCCCGCTGTCGTCGAGCTGCCATTCGCCCAGTTGGTACCAGTCGCGCTCGATCAGGCGCTTCCCGCAGCCCGGACACCAGGTGCTGTCGGCTTCCGGATCGTGGACATTGCCGACGTAGACGTAGTGCAGCCCGGCGTCCAGCGCGAGTTGCCGGGCGCGCCGCAGAGTGGCCGGCGGCGTCGGCGGCCGATCGGTCATCTTGTAGTCGGGGTGGAACGCCGAGAAGTGCAGCGGCACATCGGGCCCAAGGTGTGACAGGCACCATTCGGCGAGACGGACGATCTCCGCATCCGAGTCGTTCTCACCAGGGATGAGCAGGGTCGTCAGCTCCAGCCAGCAATCCGTCTCGTCGTGGATGTATTGCAGGGTGTCCAACACCGGTTGCAGATGCCCGCCAGTCAACCGGTGGTAGAAGTCCTCGGTGAAGGCCTTCAGGTCGACATTCGCGGCGTCCATGTGCGCGAAGAACTCGCGCCGGGGTTCGTCGCAGATATAGCCGGCCGTCACCGCGACCGTCTTGATGTCACGCGCGCGGCAGGCCTTGGCGGTATCGACCGCATACTCGAGAAAGATCACCGGGTCGTTGTAGGTGAAGGCCACGCTCCGGCAGCCGAGTCGTTCAGCGGTCGCTGCGATCTGTTCCGGCGATGCCTGGTCGGCCAGGGTGTCGATCTCGCGCGACTTACTGATATCCCAGTTCTGACAGAACTTGCAGGCGAGGTTGCAGCCGGCGGTGCCGAACGAGAAGACCGCGGTGCCGGGCAGGAAATGATTCAGCGGCTTCTTCTCGATCGGATCGACGCAGAAACCGCTCGAGCGGCCATAGGTGGTCAGCACCAGGCGGTCCTTCTCACGCGCCCTGACGAAACACAGGCCGCGCTGACCGTCTCGCAGGTGGCAATAACGTGGGCACAGGTCACACTGAATACGCCCGTCGTCCATCAGGTGCCAGTACCGCCCGGTGATCGTTGTTGCGTCCATAAGCACCCCCGACTTGCATTTCTGGAGACTTCGACCCATTTAATTAATTAGACCCGCTATCAAACGGTGACCATGATGCGCGTCAAGCAACCCGCTGTCGCCGGCCTGTTCTACCCCCGGGACCCCGAAGTGCTGGCCAAACTGCTGAATGATTTCCTGGAAGGTGCAGACCCGCCGCCCGGGCCACGCCCACACGCGCTGATCGTGCCGCACGCCGGTTATGTCTATTCCGGACCGATCGCCGCGACCGGCTACGCCACGCTGAGACCCTGGCGCGGACAGATCACCCGGGTCGCGGTACTGGCACCGTCACACCGGGTCGCGTTCCGCGGCATCGCGACGAGCAGCGCCGATCGGTTCGCCACGCCGCTTGGCGAGATCCCGGTCGATCGCGATGCGGTCGCCGCACTCGACGACCTGCCGGGCGTCGGCGTGCTCGATCAGGCGTTCGCCGAGGAGCACGCCCTGGAGGTGCAACTGCCCTTCCTGCAATCGGTGCTCGGGGATTTCACCCTGGTCCCGCTGGTCGTCGGTCAGGCCGATGCCGAGACGGTTGACCGGGTCATCGAGGCACTGCAGCGCGAGGATACGCTGTTCGTCGTCAGTTCGGACCTGAGCCACTATCACGATTACGCGACCTGCCAAAGCCGCGACCGTGAGACCAGTGCCGCGATCGTCCGCATGGACGAGGCACACATCGGCCCGCGCGACGCCTGCGGCGCCTACCCGATCGGGGGGCTGCTGATGGCGGCCAGGGACCAGGCGTGGCAGGCCAAGGCGCTCGACGTACGCAACAGTGGCGATACGGCGGGAGACCGCGCCCGGGTGGTCGGCTACGGCGCCTATGCCTTCTTCTGAGACCGACAGTCCGCTGGCACCCGCTCAGCGAGCGACCCTGATCACGGTTGCGCGACGCTCGATCGAGCACGGCCTGCAGACCGCGCAGCCGCTGGTGGTCGTACCGTCGGAATACCATCGCGACCTCAAGGCCGTGCGCGCGAGCTTTGTCACCCTGCAGATCGACGGCCGGCTGCGCGGCTGTATCGGCCACCTCGATGCGGTGCAGCCGGTCGTCGTCGACGTCGCCGAGAACGCGTTCGCCGCGGCATTCCGGGATCCGCGATTCTCGCCGCTGACGCGCGACGAGTGGCCGCGCGTCACGCTGCACCTGTCTCTGCTGACCCGGCCGGTGCCGCTGGAATTCACCGACGAAGCCGATCTGCTGCGCCAGCTGCAACCCGGCGAGGACGGCCTGATCCTGCAGGACGGCCCGAACCGGGGGACCTTTCT
>JASFVZ010000262.1:0-4354 GCA_050049565.1 Chromatiaceae bacterium
TCAGACCGCTTTCACCAACGAAGAGATCGAGCAGATCGAAAACCTGCTCTGCGCATTGATCTACCCCCTGCGCAATGCCCTGACCTACCGCCGCGCGGTCGAACTGGCATCGCGCGATCCCCTCACCGGGATCGGGAACCGCCGCGTCTTCGAACAGTCGCTGATCCGCGAGATGGACATCGCCCGTCGCCAGTCGACACCACTCGCGCTGCTGATGGTCGATATCGATCACTTCAAGCGCTTCAACGACCGGTTCGGTCACGCCTTCGGCGATGACATCCTGGTCGCGGTGGCGCAGACGATCGGTAGCACGATCCGGCGCAGTGACTTGCTGTTCCGGTTCGGCGGCGAGGAGTTCGTCGTGCTGGCAAGCCATACCGACGGCGCTGGCGCCCACCTGCTCGCCGAACGAATCCGCGAGAGCATCGCAGCGATCCGCAACGTACGCGGCCGATCGGTCGACGTCACGGTCAGCCTCGGCATCGCCAACTTGAAGTCGGCCGAGGATCAGACCAGCCTGTTCGAGCGCGCCGACCGGGCGCTCTACCGGGCGAAACAGGACGGTCGCAACCAGACCTGCGTCGCCGAAATCAATTAGCCGTTACCTGAACCCGTCGGACAGCGCAGTTCCAACGCGCAACCGGGACAGACCGGCGACTTCCTGCATGCCGATTTCGCATGGATGACGATCAGCGCATGGAACTGTTGGTACAGCGCGACATCCGGCCCCAGTGACGCCTCGAAACCGAGGCGGAGCGCATCGTACGGCTCATCGCCCCGGGCGAGCCGGTAACGCTGCAGCAGACGCCGGGTGTAGGTGTCGATCACGAACACCGGCCGGTGCAAGGCGTAAAGCAGGATATCGTCGGCAGTCTCCGGGCCGATGCCATTGACCGACAGCAATCCCTGCCGGGCGACCCCCAGTTCGAGATCGGCGAGCGCATCGAGGCCACCAAGCGCGGCAAGGTATTCGCAGAGACTGCGCAGGCGACGCGCCTTGACGTTGTAGTAGCCGGAGGGACGTATCGCGTCTGCCAGTGCCGGCAACTCGGCACCGAGAAGCGCATCGAGCGACAGCATGTCGCGCTGTTTCAGGCGGTCGATCGCGCGCTCGACGTTCGACCAGGCGGCGTTCTGCGTCAGCACGGCGCCGACTGCGACTTCGAACGGAGACTCCGCCGGCCACCAAGGCTGGTCACCGTAGCTCGCGTGGAGGCTTTCGTAGAGCAGTCGTAAGGAACCGGGCGGCGGCTCGAAGGCCCCGCCGGCGGGGACTGCCGGCGTCATCGGCGACGCGCGACCGGCGACTTGGTGGCGCGGCTGCCGCGTACGAGGCGTCCCCAGGGACGACCGTCACGCAGGTTTACTGCCTTGAGCAGGGCCTGCCGTTCCTCGCCCTCCAGCTCGCGCCATTGACCGGACCTGACCCGGCTATCGAGAATGATCGGACCATAGCGCACGCGCTTCAACCGGGAGACCGTGGCACCGACCGCCTCCCAGAGGCGTCGCACCTCGCGTCTCCGACCCTCCATGATCACCAGATGGAACCAGCGATTGCTGCCCTGCCCGCCGGATTCCACGACGTCTTCGAAGCGCGCCGGTCCGTCTTCCAGTTCCACGCCCTCGACCAGCTGACGCACCATCGCCGCGGTGACCTCGCCGTTCACGCGCACCGCGTACTCGCGCTCGATCGACGCGCTCGGATGCATCAGGCGGTTCGCGAGTTCACCGTCGTTGGTCAGCAGCAACAGGCCGGCGCTGTTTACGTCGAGCCGTCCCACCGCGATCCAGCGTCCGGTCGGCAGGCGCGGCAGACGCTCGAACACCGTACGCCGGCCCTCCGGGTCGGTGCGCGTCACCAGTTCGCCCTCGGGCTTGTTGTAGAGGATGACGTAGCGCGGACTCTGGGCCAGCCGCCGGCCCGCGACGGTGCGGCCGTTGACCTCGATGCGATCATCGGCGGTGGCGCGATCACCCAGGCGCGCGACCCGGCCGTTGACCTTGACCCGGCCGTCGGCGATCAGGCGTTCCAGTTGCCGCCGTGATCCGAGGCCGGCGTTGGCCAGCAGTTTCTGCAGCCGCTCGCCCGCCTCCGGCACCGGGCTCACCGGCGCAATACCTCATCATCGGATGCCGTCTCCGACGGTTCGATATCGGCCGACAGGGCCACCGGCTGGTCGGCATCGGCCGGCGACTCGGACACACCGGCGCTGTCCTCGGTCGCGGCATCCTGGTCGGCATCGGCCTGCGCTTGTGCAGCGTCGGCGGACGTCGCCGGCTGTTCGTCAGGCGCCTGTTCCGCCATCGTCGCCTTCCCCGCCGATTCGGGGTCCTGCAGATCCAGTTCCCGATTGATCTCGTCGAGATCGCGCAGTTCGGCCAGCGACGGCAGCTCGTCGAGCGACCGGAGCCCGAAGTAGTCGAGAAACTCACGGGTCGTGCCATACAGGGATGGCTTGCCCGGTACGTCGCGCTGACCGACGACGCGGACCCATTCCCGTTCGATCAGCGTCTTGACGATGTTGGTGCTGACCGACACGCCGCGGATGTCCTCGATCTCGCCGCGGGTGATCGGCTGCCGGTAGGCAATCAACGCGAGTGTTTCCATCAGCGCACGCGAATAGCGCGCCGGCTTCTCGTCCCACAGCCGAGAGACCCACCGCGAGCAGGTCCTGCCCACCTGGATCCGCCAGCCGCTCGAGACCTCGACGATCTCGATACCGCGTCCATCGTAATCCGCGATCAGGGCCTCGAGCGCGGCGCGCAGCTCCTTCTTGGTCGGACACTCCAGCTCGTCGAACAGCGCCTGCAGGCCATCGAGCGACAGCGGCCTGCCTGCCGCCAGCAGTGCGGCCTCGACGATATGCTTGAGATGCTCAGGCAGGCTCACGCGGTGGTTCCTCGCGCCTTGACATGGATCGATGCAAAAGAGTCGGCCTGGACCAGTTCGATCAGCTGCTGCTTGATCAACTCGAGGATCGCGATGAAGGTCACGACCACACCGCGACGTCCCTCGCTGATGTCGAACAGCTCGGTGAACTCGGTGAAGCGCGCGTCGCCCACCAGCTCGAGGACCCGGCTCATGCGTTCGCGCACCGACAGGGGTTCCAGCGTCACCTGGTGGCTGCTGAACATGTCAGCCCGGTGCATGACATCCTTGAGTGCCAGCAGCACCTCGCGCAGGTCGACGTCCGGCGGCGGATGATCGATGTGCTTGTACGGCGCCTCGGCTACCACCGGCAGCACGTCGCGGCCGAGCTGCGGCAGCTCGCCGATGTCCTCCGCGGCCTGTTTGAAGCGCTCGTACTCCTGCAGGCGGCGGATCAGTTCGGCACGCGGATCGTGCTCCTCCTCGTCGTCGTCGACCTGCGGGCGCGGCAGCAGCATCCGCGACTTGATCTCCGCCAACATCGCGGCCATCACCAGGTACTCGGCGGCGAGTTCGAGCCGCAGGTCCTGCATCAGATCGATGTAGGCCATGTACTGCTTCGTGATATCCGCGATCGGGATATCGAGGACATCGAGATTCTGTCGGCGGATCAGGTAGAGCAGCAGATCGAGCGGCCCCTCGAAGGCGTCGAGGAAGACCTCGAGCGCATCGGGCGGGATGTAGAGGTCCTTCGGCAGGTTGAACTGCGGCTCTCCCTGCACGACGGCGAACGGCATCTCCGCCTGCTGCGGGGCGGGCTCCTGCGGCGCGGCCTGGTCGGTTACCGGATCGTCGGCCGGGGCGTGCTCGGCACCCATCAGTAGTCGAGCGACATCGCGTGGCGGACCTCATCCATGGTCTCGCGTGCCACTTCGCGCGCACGCTCGCAGCCTTCATTGATGATATTGCGCACCACGTCCGGCTGCTCCGCGTATTCGCGGCCCCGCTCCTGCATCGGCCTCAGCTCGCCGAGCACCCCGTCGATGACCGGCTGCTTGCACTCGATGCAGCCGATGCCGGCGGTTCGACAGCCGGTCTGCACCCATTCACGCACGCTGTCATCGGAGTAGATCTCGTGAAACTGCCAGACCGGACAGACGTCCGGGTTGCCCGGGTCGGTCCGGCGCACCCGTGCCGGATCGGTCGGCATCGTACGCATGTCCTTTTCCACCTGCTCGGGTGACGCGTCCAGCGAGATGGTGTTGCCGTACGACTTCGACATCTTCTGACCGTCCAGGCCCGGCATCTTGGCCGCCTTGGTCAACAGCGGCTGCGGTTCCGGCAGGATAACCTTGCCGCCGCCCTCGAGGTAGCCGAACAGCCGGTCGCGATCGGCGATGCCGATGTTCTGCTGTGACTCGAGCAGCGCCCGTGCCGCCTCCAGCGCGTCGTCATCGCCCTTTTCCTGGAATGCGCGCCGGTAGG
>JASFVZ010000263.1:0-4331 GCA_050049565.1 Chromatiaceae bacterium
AACGAAACTGACCCCTTTGATTCTCGACGCTGGATGAGCGGCGCCAGCGTACGCAGTTCGTCTGAGCGGCTCATCGACCACCGCTCGGCTGAGCGCCCGGACCGATTGCTGCCGGGTCTGCCTGATACTTGATCAGCAGCATCAGCACCGCGCCCAGCAGCATCACCGCGGACGCGATGTACAGGCCGTTGGCATAGGTCCCGGTGACCTCGGCGATCATGCCGGTCACCGCCGGTGCGGCGATCTGGGCGACGCCATAGGCGATGGTCATCTTGCCCATCATCTTGGCCGGTCGGGTCGGGTAGAAGCGTCCGGCCATCGTCAGCACCAGGCTGACGAGCCCGATGAAGGTGCCTCCGAACAGGGCCGCCCCGACCAGCGCGCCGATCGTATTGGGCAGCAGTACGGGCAGCAGAATGCCGACGATCTGCAGGATGAAGGTCGCGATCAGGGCGTTGATATTGCCGATCCGCCGGGCGACCAGGTCCCAGAGGATGCAGGCCGGCGCCGCTGCCAGGCCGATTACCAGGAAGGCCAGGTTGCCCTGGCCCTGCAGGCCGGGCAACTGCTCGATTATCGCAACGATAAAGGTGGCGCTGACCACGTAACCAACACCGGCGCAGAAATACGCGGCCATAAAGAGTCGCACGAAGGTCGTCCCCGGTGGGCGATCGACCATCGGCGCGCCTTGCTGCGTAGTACCGGTCGTGTGCGGGCGTGGCAGCCAGACCCAGGCCGGGATGATCATGCCTAGGCCGAACACGGTCAGCAACAGCCATTGCTCGCGCCAGTCGAAGGTGGGTTCCATCCACGCGACGGCGATGGCGCTGAAGGCGATCCCCAGGCCCAGGCCGCCAAAGTGGATACCCAGCTCGCTGCGATGATCATGGCGGATCAGCCAATGCAGGATCAGTCCTGATCCGATCAGCAGGCCGGCGGCGCTGCTCAGACCGGCAAAAAAGCGCATCGCCGCCCATAGCCACAGGTTCTCGGCGACCGCCATGCCCGCGGTCGTGAGCAGCGCAACGATCAGCCCGGCACGATACAGGCGGTCTTTGAGCGCGAGATCGCTGATCGATGACGCGACGATCGCACCGCAGAGATAGCCGAGGTAGTTGATCGCGGCGAGCCAGCCGCCCTCCGCGGCGCCCAGCCCGGCCTGCTGCTGCATCAGCGGCAGCAGTGGCGTGTAGGCGAAGCGCGCAATACCGAGCATCAGGACCAGGCTGATGATACCGGCGCCGAGCACCCGGAGTCGTTCGAGTTCGCGTGAGCGCATGGCCGGACGTTACGTACTGCGACTCAGGGCGGGCCGGCCAATGCGGCCGCATTGTCGAACGCGATGCGTCGGGCGACCGCTGCCGGCAGCTGATCAAGCCACTGCCTGGTCTCCTGCGCCAGTTCCCCGAGCGCGTCCCAGCGGTCGTCGACATGGGTATCCATCCCGACCAGGAATCGCTCCGGGTGGGCGATGAAAAGCGCGCGCCACCGTGGGTCGAGTTGCCCCCCCGGTGCGATGTCGTTGCGGTAAGACAGCTCGAGCAGCAGATTTGGCTGACGCTCGAGCAGTTCGGCGAGCTCGGTGGTCGGCACGTCGAAACCGGCGTGCGCCCAGATCACCGTCAGTCCATCAGCCTGTGCGAGGAGTCGTTCAATCGCGTCACGGTCGGCGTGGGCATGCAGGAACAGACCCCGCTCGATGGCCATGCGGATCATCGCCGCCATCGCCGGGGTCGAGGCGTTTTCGCCGAACACATGGAACTCGCCAATGCCGCGATAGGGAAACGCGGCTAATCGGGCGGCGAGGCGATCGCTCAGCTGCGGGTCCTTAAACCAGTCACGACGGTCGGCCGGCGCGTCGTAGGGTCGGAGCAAGGGCACGACACGGTTCGGCGCCAGGGCGTACAGCCGCTCGGTTCCGGCAGTCGGCGTACTGGATACAAACACTCTGGTGAGTCCAGCGTTGTCGAGACGATCGACGGCGTCGCGCGGCGGAATGCTGTCCCAGACCGGCTGGTTATAGTGGATATGCGCGCCGAACAACGGTCGATTGCTGTGCTCGGCCTCGGCCAGCGCTAGGTGGCCGGCGGCTGAGAAGACCGCAACCAGCAGCCACTTACCCTGATTCATCGGCACTGATCCAATCTGCATGTCGAACCGCCCGGCATGGTGTCCATTGATGAGCTGACCTTCGACGTTACACGAGTCAGGGACGGAAATTGGCGCCGCCCCTGCGCGGAAACGCGCTGTGCAGGGGACGAGATCCTGCAGTGCGCGTTGTCCGATCACGGTGACCGCGCGCGAGACGGACTTTACCGCGCTCGCAAGTCCAAAATACGCCGCAGTTGGCGACCCGCAGGACTTCCGCCGCAAGTACCGGATCCTGACCGATCAATTGGCCGAGTTCTGCGGCGCGGCTGGTCGGGGAAGCACAGGCGCGTACCACTCGCAGTGCGGTTGCCGGTGGCATCGGCAGGGCTTCGGTAGTCGGCGATGTCAGCCAACAAGCCGCCGTCCGCGTTATTGCTCCGGCAACTGAATGTTTGCATCTTCAAGCCAGCCTGTACCGGATCGGGCAGCCGAAACTCCCGGTATCCGGGTCAGGAACGCGATCAGGTCGCCTGGCCTGTCTGTCAGGCGGCCGTGCTGTCGATCGAGCAGAGCTCAGCCGGCATTGGGGAGGCAGGTCAGTCCAGGCGTATTGGTTCGATCTCGTCAGATTGTGGCTCGATCCGCCCGATGATCACCGCATCGCGGTAGCCGCGGGCCTGCAGGGCCTTGATGCAGTCGCCGGCCTGCTCCGCGGGGACGCCGGCCAGCAGGCCCCCGGCGGTCTGGGGATCGAACAGCAGCGGGTAGGCCGGGTGCCTCGCGGCCGCGTCGATATCGCGGATCGCCCGCCGCAATCTTAGGTTCTGCGGTTGCAGCGATGACAGGATGCCGGCCTTGACGGTCTCCAGCGCGCCGTCGAGCAGCGGCAGGGACTCGCGTTCGATCACCGCGTCGACGCCGGAAGCGCGCGTCATCTCGACCAGGTGGCCGATCAGGCCGAAGCCGGTCAGGTCGGTACAGGCCGTCGCACCGAACTGTTGCAGGCAGCGTGCCGCCTCGAGGTTGGACTGCAGCATCGACTGGATCGCCGCATCGATCCAGCGCCCCTTGGCCTTGCCGCGCATCTCCGCGGCGAACAGGGTCCCGGTGCCGATCGGCTTGGTCAGGATCAAGGCGTCGCCGGGATTCAGGCCCTGCTTGCGCCAGGCCTTGTCCGGGTCGATCAGGCCGTTGACGGTCAGGCCGAAGGCGAGCTCGGCACCTTCGCTCGAATGGCCACCGGCGAGCACCGCGCCGCTCGGTTCGATGATGCTGAGCGCGCCGGCCAGCAAGTCATGCAGGGTCTCCTCGACCACGCGCTCACGGCCATAGGGGACGGTGGCGATCGCCAGCGTCGACTGCGCCTCCGCGCCCATCGCGAACACGTCGCCGAGGGCATGGTTGGCGGCGATCGCACCGAAGGTGTAGGCGTCGTCGATAAAGGCACGGAAGTAGTCGACGCTCTGCACCATGACCTTGCCCGGCGGCACGGCCAGCATCGCGCAGTCATCGGGGGCATCGCGGCCGATCAGCACGTCGTCCCGGTGGGTATCCGGGAGTCGCTGAATGACCCGCGACAGCACGGTAGCGCCGACCTTGGCGCCACAACCACCGCAGCGCATCGCCACGGCAGACAGCTCGCGGATGGCGTCGCCGTCGGCGACGCCGGCGGCGAGCGCGGGGCCCTGTTCCGAATCCATCTCGGGCAGATCGCCGTACTTACTCATGAAGCGGCGATCGATCCAGTCCTTGATCCGCCAGAGCCAGGCCGACTCGAACGACCAGTTGCCGTATGACGCGATCGCGTAGGGGTCGCCGGTGCTGATCAGCCCAAGGAAGTTCTGCTGGGCCCGGTAGCGGCGCAGGGTCCTGCCGGTGGCCGCGGCGCGCAGGTTGGCCGCCAGCACCCGGCCCTGGCGCACGGCGAACACGCCCGACTTCGGCCGCGGGGCCGGCAGCGCAGCGACGTCGCCGGCGGCGAACACAAAGTCATGTGACCGCGAGCGCAGTTCATGGTCGACGGCGATGAAGCCGCCAGCGTCGACCGCGAGCCCGGAGGCCTTCGGCCAGCTCGGCGCAGAGGCGGTCGTCACCCAGATCACCGCGTCGGCCGGCAGTTCGGCCCCGGCGACGGTGGTGATGCGGTCTTCGGCCACTGCCCCGACCGGACTGCGCGTGCGCAGAGCGATACCGCGTTCACCGAGGATCCGATCGAAGCGCTGCCGAACCCCCGGATTGTG
>JASFVZ010000264.1:0-4327 GCA_050049565.1 Chromatiaceae bacterium
GGCCAGGCGGCGTGCGAGACCCGGTGATGCAGCGTTTGAGATGTCGATCGTGGTGGCGGTCATGCGGCGCTTTTCGCTAAGGATGGTGTTTCAAAGCGACCTCAACGTGCCGGGATAGTTCGAAAACACGTGGCCTACGGGCGCTAACGTCCAGGAATCTCGAGGGTTCGAGGCTACCAGTGGAGCTGCGGGAAATCACCGACGCGACCGGAGGATTTACCGCATGGCCGCTGGTCGGTGGCATCGACTAGCCTTGTTGTCCAAGACGACGCGCTGATGCAGGTGCGCATCGCTGATGGTTCCGACCAACGGGAGGTTGAGGTGGCTGAACGCACCCTTGTCCGGCGAAAAGTCAGTCTCGATGCGGTGATCAGTTGTCCGCGTTTCGGCCTGTTGCGTGGCACCATCACCGACCTCTCCGAAGACGGCCTGTATATCCGGGCCGACACCATCATTGTCCCGATTCACGCGGAAGTCAGCATTACCTTTACCCCGGTTTGCGCACTGTGCAACGACGCGATCACGGTTCGCGGCCGGGTGCGCCACCAGAGTCTGCACGGCTTCGGGATCATGTTCGACCGGCTCGATCCGGCCTGTCGATCCGTGCTCGCCGCCTATCTGCCTGCCATGCCACGTACGCCAGCGCATGCCTATCCGGTGCTCCGCGCGGTGTGATATCCGTCCCATAAGACGCTGAACCGGTTGGTAAAATCGGCCCGGCCCGCCATAATCGTGCGATATCTAGGGTTCCAGGTAGGCTCGATTAACAAGCGCTCAATCACCCGCCGGCTGCTGAAGGGCATTCCGATACCGGCCCTGGCGCTGGCCTTTGGTCTGCTGACCGGCGTCGTGATGTGGTTCATCGTCGATCGCGTGCAGACCCAGGCGCTCAGTGAGATCTTCGACCAGGCGCTGCAGAACCAACTGGATCAACAGGCCCGGGAGTATCTGATCAGGTTCGACGAGTACCGGCGCTCCTTCACCTATTTCGCGCAGCTGGTCTCGACCCATCGGCGCATGGCCGAGTATCTGGACCCGGTGATCTGGAGTCGCCGGTCGCGCGACATCGTGCACTACGACGCGGGCAACCCGCCGAGTTGGCTGCCGGACGATACCGGCTGGCAGGGCGGCGTCACCCCGCAGCACTTCCTGCTGCTCGACGCCGCCGGCAACCTCCGCGAACTCTACAGCCCATCCGCGGCCGCGCTGCCGGAGGCGGTACAGACCGATCCGCGGAACCACCTCGCGGCCAGTCAGCGCAAGGCCTATGTCACGGTATTCGAGGAGACGCCCTGGCTGATCGTGTCGGAGGCCACCGAGGACAGCGCCCGCACCCCGATGGGCAGCCTGCTGGTCATGGTGCCGCTGGATGCGGCGTTCCTGTCAGCGTCGCAGCAGTTTGTCAGATCGAGTAACAACGTCGTCGCAATACTCGACCCCGAGGCGCAAAAGATCCTGTCGAGCAGCAGCCCGCAGCGCGTGCCGCCCGGCGAGCAACTCGAGGAGCTGGAATGGTCATTCCTCGTCACCGCCCAGTCGTTCTTCGAGTACAGCGACTCGGATGCCAATCTGCTGTTCGCCACGCTGCTGCCGAAAGGCTCCTTCGAGCAGACCGGTCAGCAGGTCCTGGATCTCGAGCGCCGCCAGCGCTTGATCGGCGCCCTGGTCATCATCTCGGCCTTCGTCCTGCTGTTCCTGTTGCTGTCGAGCCGGATCAGCCGGTTGCTCAAGCGGATCGCCAACCTGTCGCGTCGCGCCCTCGACATCCCTGGCGACGATCTCGACCGGCACGGTAACCAGCTGCTGATACTCGAGGACTGGATCAGGGACTTCGTGCAGCTGGTGATGCGCGCCAGGGAGGAGATGCGTCGCAAGCACGAGACCGAGTTGCAGCAGACCGAGAAGCTGCGGGTCGCGATCATGGACGCCTCGCTCGATGCGGTGATCACGGTCAACGAACGCGGGCGGATCATCGACTTCAATCCGACTGCCCAGGAGTCTTTCGACTATGGACACGATGACGCGGTCGGGCAGGACTTCGCCGAGCTGGTCCTGGCCCCGGCGTCCCGCGCCGCGTTCGAGCGGTTGCTCTATCTCTCGCTCGCCGGGGCGGATCAGGGTGCGGAACTGCAGCGGTCGGAGCTGCAGGCGGTGGCGAGGGACGGGCGTACCTTCCCGGTCGAGCTGTCGATCAAGCCGGTATTCCTCGACCAGCAGCTTGTGTTCACCCTGTATCTGCGGGATATCGCCGAGCGCAAGGTCCGGGAGGCGGAAATCCGCAGTCTCGCGGCCTTCCCGAGCGAGAGCCCGATCCCGGTGTTGCGAATCAACCGGCGCGGTGTCATCACCTATGCCAACCCGCCAAGCACGCCGTTGCTGAATCACTGGGGTTGCCGCGCGTTGCAGACGCTGCCGGTGTACTGGCGGGACCTGGTCGAACAGACCCTGCTCGGCGGGACGACCCGGGAACTGGAGGTGACGACCGACGACGGCGTCTTCTCGCTGCTGTTCGCCCCGGTCGCCGAGCTTGACTATGTCAACGTCTATGCCCGGGACATCACGGTCGAGCGCGAAGCCGAAGAGGAACTCAAGCTGCGGCAGAACGAACTCGTGCACGTGACACGGTTGAGCAATATGGGTGAAATGGCCACCGGCATTGCGCACGAGCTCAACCAGCCGCTGTCGGCGATCGTCAACTTCGCCAATGGCTGTGCCCGGCGGATCCGTCTCGACATCGGCGGCAAGACGGAATTGCTTGAGGCGCTCGGCCAGATATCGGCGCAGGCGGAACGCGCCGGCGAGATCATCAAACGGTTGCGCAGCATGGTCAGTCGACGGCAGCCGATACGTGAGGTCGTCGATGTCAATATGCTGGCCAGCGAGACCTGTTCGATGATCAGCCACGAACTCAAGCGCTTCGATGTGATCGTCGATCAGCGCTTCCATGATCAGCCGCTGTGGGTGCGCGTCGACTCGGTACAGATCGAACAGGTTCTGCTCAATCTGTTGCGCAACGCACTCGACGCGCTCTCGATGATTACGCCCGCCGACCGGCACCTGATTGTGTCCACCGGCATCCAGCCCGATGGCATGGTCTACGTCAGTGTCGATGACAACGGCGTTGGTATCGCCGGCAAGGCGATGGAACACCTGTTCGATCCCTTCTACAGCACCAAGGAGAGCGGCATGGGCATGGGGCTTGCGATCAGCCAGACCATCATGACTAATCACAATGGTAGAATTCGGGCGGATTCCTGGCCCGGTCGGGGCAGCGTGTTCACGATTGAACTGCCGGCCGGCATGGACGCCGTGATCAGCGCGGCTTCGTAAGCAATGTCGGATAATGCACTTGCCAAAGCTACCGTCTTCGTCGTCGATGACGACCAGGCGATGCGCAATTCCCTCAAATGGTTGATTGAGTCGGTCGGCGTCGCGGTCGAGAGCTTTTCTTCCGCCGACGCGTTTCTCGCCGCCTACGAACCCGGACGTCCGGGCTGCCTGGTGCTGGACGTGCGGATGCCGGGGATGAGCGGGCTGGAACTGCAGGAACACCTCTCCAGCCAGAACATCCGGGTTCCGGCCGTGATCATCACCGGTCATGGTGATGTGCCTATGGCGGTGCGCGCGATGAAGGCCGGGGCGATCGACTTCATCGAGAAGCCGTTCAACGACGAGGCCCTGCTCGACGCAATCCGCCGGGCGCTGGCGTTCGAGGCGCAACAGCGCACCGAGCAGTACGAGCACCGCGAGATCGAGGCCCGCATCGATCACCTGACACCGCGCGAACGCGAGGTCATGGAGATGGTCACCGAAGGTCGTTCGAATAAGGAGATCGCCAACGCGCTGGGTGTGTCCGCGAAGACAATCGAGGCGCACCGGGCGCGGGTGATGGAGAAGATGCAGGCCAGGTCACTCGCCGAACTGGTGCGCATGGCGTTGGCCTCCGGCAACGGCGCCTGACGCGGCTGATACCCCGTGGCACGTGTCAGCGGCTTTCCGCCGATCTGCGGCCGTGCGCCGCGTGTCCTGATCCTCGGTTCGATGCCGGGTGTCGCCTCACTCGAGGTGGTGCAGTACTACGCCCACCCGCGCAACGCGTTTTGGCCGCTGATGCAGGCCTTGTTCGGTATCGATGTCGCGCTGCCCTATCACCGCCGGGCGGCGGCCCTCAAGCGTCATCGGATCGCCGTTTGGGATGTCCTTGAAAGCTGCGTGCGACCGGGAAGCCTCGATGCGGCGATCGAGCCCCGCTCGGTGCGGACCAATGCGCTCGGCGCGTTCCTCGCCGAACACCGTTCGGTACGCGCGGTGTTCTTCAACGGCCAGA
>JASFVZ010000265.1:0-4325 GCA_050049565.1 Chromatiaceae bacterium
CTACCCATTGGGCCATCACCGGGAGTTGTACCATCGGGGCGTGTGGGGTCTTTAATGGCCCAATTACCCGTTGTGATGTCGCGCCCAAAGTTCTAGATTCCGGGAATGCGCAGGCGCCGGATGCTTAGCGCTCTCATGCCATCCACGATAACCAATGAAGACAGAGGGACCACCATGTTGAAGAAACTCATCGCCTTGGCCACGGCGATCGGCCTGACCTTGACCGCCGGCACGGCATTCGCCGAAAAGACCTATCGCCTCCGTCTCGCCGAGACGTGGGGCCCCAACTTCCCGATCTTTGGCGATGCGACCAAGAGCTTCAAGCAGATGGCCGAGACCATGTCTGACGGCCGTCTCAAGATCACAATCGATTCGTCGAACAAGCACAAGGCGCCATTTGGCGTGTTCGATATGGTAAAGGCCGGTCAGTATGACATCGGCCATTCGGCGTCCTACTACTGGAAGGGTAAGGACCCGAATACCCTCTACTTCACCAGCATGCCGTTCGGTATGACCGCGCCGGAGCAGTACGGCTGGTTCTATTATGGCGGCGGCATGGAGTTGATGGAAAAGGTCTATGACAAACATGGCCTGTTGTCCTTTCCCGGCGGCAATACCAGCAATCAGATGGGCGGTTGGTTCCGTAAGGAAATCAATTCGGTTGCAGACCTCGAAGGTCTGAAGATGCGAATTCCCGGTTTTGCCGGCGAGGTACTGGCCAAGCTCGGCGCCAAACCGACCAATATCCCGCCGGGCGAGCTGTACACGGCCCTCGAGCGAAATACCATCGATGCGCTGGAATGGGTCGGCCCGTCACTCGACCTGCGGATGGGCTTTCACAAGATCGCGCCGTTCTATTACACAGGCTGGCACGAGCCGGCGACCGAGCTTCAATTCCTGGTCAACAAGAAGAAATGGGACACCCTGCCCGCTGATCTCCAGGAGATTCTCCGCATAGCCATGCGTACCGCGGCGTATGACATGTACTCCCAGTCCTACCACGAGAGCGCGGTGAACTGGGCAGCGATCAAGAGCGAGTACCCGAACGTGCAGGTCAAGACCTTCCCACGGGAGGTCATCGAGGCCATGCGCAAGGCAAACGATGAATTGCTGGCAGAGTTCGCAGCAGCTGATCCGCTGGCCAAGGAGATCATTGACTCGCAGGCGGACTATCTCGCAAAGGCGCGGGCGTGGACGGCGATCTCTGACCAGGCGTATCTCAACAGTATCGCTGATTGAGCATCACCGGCGTGGCAGTCGCCCGAGGAGCGGGGCGACTGCCAGGCGAGGCGCCCATGCGGTACGATGGCTGCCTAGTCGTGTTTCCGGATCGTGATCATGCAGACAAGACTGTTGAAGACGGAGAGGCTGTTCAACCGCTTTTCCGATGCCATCGGGACTTTGTCTGCGGTTTTGCTGCTGCTGCTGATCGCGAACGTGTTCTACGACGTCGTCATGCGCTACCTGTTCAACGATGTCTCGATCGGAATGCAGGAACTCGAGTGGCACCTCTACTCGATGATTTTCCTGTTCGGTGTCGCCTACACGCTGCGAGCCGATGGACACGTGCGCGTCGACGTGATCTACGAGCAGTTGTCGGTCAAGAAGCGCGCCGTGATCGACATCCTGGGTACCCTGTTTTTTCTTTGGCCGTTCTGTTTCCTGGTCGCAGGCTACGGCATAGGCTTCGCATACGAGGCCTACGACATCGGCGAGATGAGCGGTGATCCCGGTGGCCTGCCCTACCGTTGGATCATCAAGAGCATGATCAGCCTGTCGTTCATCTGCGTGCTCATCAGCAGCGTCGGTTTCATCCTTCGAGCCGTGAACGAATACTTCGGCCTGCGTGAGCGGCACCACTATGACGCCTTTCATTCCTGAGCAGGACGCTAAAGCACCATGATCGGCATAATCATGTTCCTCTTTGCGCTGCTGCTATTGCTGCTGGGTTTTCCCGTCGCCTTCACCTTCGGCGGCGTTGCTGTGATCTTCGGCGTCATGGCCGAAGGTTGGGACCTGTTCGCCTTCATGCCATTTCGCATCTACAGCATCATGCAGAATACGGTGCTGATGGCCGTACCGCTGTTCATCTTCATGGGCATCGTGCTGCAAAAGACCCAGCTGGCAGAACAACTGCTGGAGTCGATGGGACGACTGTTTGGCAGCATGCGCGGCGGTCTGGCCGTCTCGACCATCTTGGTCGGCGCTCTGCTCGCCGCGTCGACCGGTGTGGTCGGAGCAAGCGTCGTCGCGATGGGCGTGATATCTCTGCCGGTGATGTTGAAATACGGCTACAGTAGTCCGCTAGCCTGCGGCACGATCTGCGGCGCCGGCACACTCGGCCAGATTATCCCGCCATCGATCATCCTGATTATCCTGGGTGATGTGCTCGGCCTTCCGGTCGGCGATCTGTTCCAGGCCGCACTCGCCCCTGGGCTCGCCCTGGTCGGACTCTACATTGTTTATGTGCTTGCGTTTTCATTCTGGAAACCCAATGCGGCACCAGCCGTACCGTTCGAGGACGACGACGCCTCGCGCATCCGACATTATCTGGTCGCATTGAAGGCCATCATCCCGCCTCTGGCACTGATCGTCGTGGTGCTCGGATCGATCTTCGCTGGCATTGCGACCCCAACGGAGTCCTCGGCACTGGGATGCGTTGGTGCGGTTGTCCTGGCACTGCTGTACGGCAAGTTCACCTGGAAAATGCTCTACGACAGCGCGTTGATGACCGTGAAGATCACCGCAATGGTCTTTGCCATCCTGCTGGGAGCAACGGCCTTTTCGATGGCCTTCACCTATACCGGCGGAGACATCATCGTCGAGGAATTTCTGCTCAAGCTGCCCGGCGAGCAATGGGGCTTTCTGATCTTTTCGATGCTGATCATCCTGCTGCTGGGCTTCTTCATCGACTTTGTCGAGATCTCGTTCATCGTCGTGCCGATCCTCGCGCCGATCGCCGAGACCCTGGGGATCAGCATGCTGTGGTTCGCCATCCTGATCGCGATGAACCTCCAGACGTCGTTCCTGACGCCGCCGTTCGGTTTCAGTCTGTTCTACCTCAAAGGCGTTGCGCCACCGCAGGTGCACACGGTCGACATCTATCGCGGGGTGATCCCGTTCATCGTCATGCAGGTTTCCATCGTCATCTCGCTGCTGCTGTTTCCGGACATCTACGGTCTGTTGTAGACCCGATCGCCTGCCGGCTTCAGGGATGGATGATTTGGGCGGTCGACCCCCGCAGTTTTCATATCCCGCGAATGCGTCTGATCAAATCGTGGAAGCCGACGTCCGGGTGCGGTTCGCCGCTTAGCAGCCAGAGCTGCAGTTCGGGGTCCTGCGCGGTGAGCAGCGCGGCGAAACGTGCGCGCTCGTCGGGAACCGCGGCATCAAAGTGCTGATCGAGATAGCGCGCCAGCACGAAGTCCAGTTCGAGCATGCCACGCCGGCACTGCCAACGCAGTGCCTCCTTGGACGGAGAAGCCGGCATGCCGGCGGAGCGGTCGTGCTCAGCCATCCTGATCCGCGTCAGACCGCGTTCTTGAGCATCAGGTGCTTGATGTTACCGATCGCTTTCGTCGGGTTGAGTCCCTTTGGACAGGCCTCGACGCAGTTCATGATCGTGTGACAGCGGAACAGCTTGTACGGGCCCTCCAAGGCATCGAGACGCTCTTCGGTCGCCTGGTCGCGCGAATCGGCGAGGAAGCGCCAGGCCGTCAACAGCGCCTGCGGCCCGTGGAACTTCTCGGGATTCCACCAGAAGGAAGGACAGGAGGTCGAACAGCAGCCACAGAGGATGCACTCGTAGAGTCCGTCGAGCTTGTCGCGATCTTCGGGTGACTGCAGGATCTCCTGTTCGGGCATCGGGTCCTCGCGCACCAGCCACGGCTTGACGGCTTTGTATTGCTGGTAGAACTGGGTCATGTCGACCACCAGGTCGCGGATGATCGGACGTCCGGGAAACGGGCGGATCTCCACCGGCTCCTTCAACTCCGAGACAGGCGTGACACAGGCCAGCTTGTTGCTCCCGTTGACGTTGACGCCGTCGGAGCCGCACACCCCCTCGCCGCATGAATGACGAAAGCTGAAGGACTCGTCCTGCTGCTTGATGTCGAGCAAGGCGTCTCGCAGCATCATCCCGCGGGTCACTTCGACATCGAAGGACTGCAGATACGGCTTGGAGTCGGTCTCCGGGTTGTATCGGGATACCAGGAACTTCATCGGCAGAGGTCTCCTCAGTAGACGCGCTCTTTCGGGGGGAAGGCCTCGACCGTCAGAGGCTTGGTTCGGACCGGTTTGTAGTCCATGCGATCGCCCTCGCGGGA
>JASFVZ010000266.1:0-4321 GCA_050049565.1 Chromatiaceae bacterium
TCTCGGATCAGCAGCCATGCGTTTACGGCGCCGATGACCAAGCCCAAAAAGATCAGGCTCAGTGTCCACCGCATTGAATATCCCTCGAGCAGGCTGTCCAGCCAATGGCCCAGGTAGGCACCGCCGACCACTGGCAGGACGAATACCAGGCCGAGCGTGCCGAGATAGATGGTTTGGGCCATCAGGGTCGGTCGCTCCCTGTCGGCCCTGCGCAGGCGCTGCGCCTGTCTCTCTACTCGCGCGTTGAGTTCCTTGTCTACGCCGGGTTTCATATCAATCGACCGCCGTTCCAAGCTGCCACAGCTTGCGCATCAGTTCTTCTTCCATTCGTCGCAGGCTCGATCGAGTCTTTTGCAGGACTTGTTCCTCGGCCAGCAGTTGTTCCTGTAGAAGCCTGCTGATTCGGGCGTAATCGTGATCCAACACGAAGCGCCGCGTGCCTATCCATAGGCGGTCCGCGTGGAAAAGCAGGGTGGCGCCTGGCATGGCCACATACTGCCATTCTCGGTTCGGCGAACGGAAACGAGCGAGGCCGAAAGAAAGGATTGTCATGAAGCGGACATGCCCGGCACGGATGCAGAAGCTACCGGACGCATCTTCACCGACGAAACTGTACACGTCGGCGAATTCCTCCAGCTGTGAGCTGTCATTCAGTTCGAGCGTAAACGTGTTCATGCTGATTTCGCCTGCATGCTGCCGCGCATGTAACACTCGTCCTCGCTGATGTCGTCGTAGCGTCCGCTCAGGAATGCATCGCAATCGTCCAGCGTCGCGGACAGCGGCACCGAGACGCCTGGCATCCCGGTATGCTCGGCGGTGACCCAGAAGGGCTGCGAAAAATAGCGCTGCAGGCGGCGCGCACGGGCGACGATGAGCCGGTCTTTTTCGGACAACTCCTCGATCCCCAGCATCGCGATGATGTCTTCGAGTTCGTGGTAGCGTGCCAGATGCTCACGAACGCCCTCGGCGATGGTGTAGTGCCGGGCACCAAGGACATGCCGGTCCATTAGTTTGCTCGCCGAACGCAGCGGGTCGAGGGCCGGATAGATGCCTCGGCTGGCCTGTGCACGCGACAGAATCACGGTGGTGTCGAGATGGCTCAGGATGGCATTGACGGCAGGATCCGACATGTCATCTGCCGGTACATAGACCGCCTGAACCGACGTGATCGCACCGCGCTCGGTCGACAGGATACGGTCCTCCAGTTCGGCGACCTCGGTGACCAGGGTGGGTTGGTAGCCGACGATGGCCGGCATGCGCCCCAGCAGGCTCGAAATCTCGCTGCCGGCCTGCACGAAGCGGAAGACGTTGTCCATCACGAACAACACTTCCTTGTGAAGCTCATCGCGTAGATACTCGGCGTAGGTAAGCGCCGACAGGCCGATTCGAAAACGCACGCCGGGTGATTCGTCCATCTGGCCAAATACCATTAGTGTCTGCGGCATCACCCCCGCCTCACGCATGCCATGCCACATTTCATGGGCTTCGCGAATCCGCTCGCCGACACCGGCGAAAACCGAGACGCCCGCATGCAGGTGTGCAATCGCGTGCATGAATTCCATGACCAGCACCGTCTTGCCCACGCCCGCGCCACCAAACAGCCCGGTCTTGCCTCCGCGCACGAACGGGCACAACAGGTCGATTACCTTGATGCCGGTCTCGAGCACGCCGCTGGCACTAACCATGTCGCCGAGAGGTATTGGTTGGCCGTGTATGTCGCGGAACCCGTCCGCGGCTAATGGTGCTTCATCGTCGAGAGGCTCGCCGAAGCTGTTTAACACGCGGCCGAGGCAATCCGGGGTCACCGGAATGTGCAGAGGCGCATCGGTGTCGTAGACCGAGACGCCGCGCTCGAGCCCTGAGGTGTAATGCAGCGTGATGGCACGCACATGGCTGGCATCCAGGTGCTGGTGCACCTCGAACAGGAAGGTCTCGCCGTCGTTTGTGGCACGCAGCGCCTGGTGCAATGGCGGCAGGGTGGAACATTTGACTACCACCACCGGCCCGTGGATCTCGGTGATCACGCCCATCGGGACCTTCCCTGCATCGATTGACATCTGTCGCGAAGCCATCACCTGTAAGGATCTACTCTTTACCAGTATAGGCAGCGACTTCACCGGCACTAGCCGCCAGGATCAGTTTCTCCTGCTTTAGGCACGAAATCCGCCAGCGCCGAGCACCGTGTGCAGAGAGCCTGACTGACGGACGAAGTCCCTGCTGCTGCGTTGGGCAGGGCGGGGCTCCCGGGTCGCTGGATTTCCACTCCGCTTGGGTTGCAGCGCTGCAATCCGGAACGGCTGGTACGTTGCTCGAGGGCAATTTGCGTCGTTTGCGTGGCTGCTATGCTCAGTGCATGGGAAAGGAACCTCAGAACACCCTTGAACTGCGTCGAATTGCGATCGACACCTACAAGGAGAACGTCGCCTACCTGCACCGCGACTGCCAGACCTACCGCAGCGAGGGGTTCCAGGCCCTGTCAAAGGTCGAGGTCAGCAGTGGTGCGAACAGCCGCTCCGTGCTGGCGGTATTGAACGTGGTAGACGACGCCGGTATCACGGCGCCCGGTCAGCTGGGACTGAGCGAGGAGGCGTTTCAGCAACTGGGTCTGGACGAGGGCGCCGCCGTCACGGTCGCGCACGCCAAGCCGCCGACCTCGTTGCGGGCGGTGCACCGAAAGATAGCGGGTGAACGGCTCGATTATGCGGACTATGAGGCCATCACACGCGACATCGTGCAGCACCGCTATGCCAAGATCGAAATGGCCGCCTTCCTGGTCGCGTGTACCGAGGCGGGGATGGAGCGCGAAGAGGTATTCCACCTTACCCGTGCGATGGCCACCAGCGGCGAACGCATCGACTGGGGCGAGGAACTGGTGGCCGACAAGCACTGTATCGGTGGCATCCCGGGCAACCGCACCAGTATGCTGGTGGTCCCGATCGTCGCCGCACATGGCATGTTCATCCCCAAGACCTCAAGCCGCGCCATCACCTCGCCCGCGGGCACCGCCGACACGATGGAGGTGCTGGCACAGGTGGAATTGCCGCCCGACCGCCTGCGTGACATCGTGCGTACGCAGCGTGGCTGCCTGGCCTGGGGGGGCACGGCCAGGCTCGCCCCGGTCGACGACATCCTGATCTCGGTGGAGCGCCCGCTGTCGCTCGATTCGCCGGGCCAACTGGTGGCGTCGATCCTGGCCAAGAAGCTGGCCGCCGGGGCCACTCATCTATTGATCGACATCCCCATGGGGCCGACCGCGAAGGTGCGCAGCCAGGCCGATGCGCTGCGTCTGCGCAAGCTGTTCGAATTCGTCGGTGACCGGGTCGGCCTGGAGCTCGAGGTCATGGTCACCGATGGCCATCAGCCGATCGGCCGCGGCATCGGGCCGGTGCTCGAGGCGCGCGACGTGATGCAGGTGCTCGAGAACGACCCGGACCAGCCGCGTGATCTTCGCGAGAAGGCCCTGCAGCTGGCCAGTCGCATCCTGGAATTCGACCCTGACGTGCGCGGCGGACAGGGCTACACGCTGGCGCGCGACATTCTGGAATCCGGGAGGGCACTGGAAAAGATGCGCGCGATCATCACGGCACAGGGTGCGCACGTCGACCAGGTCGCTGTCGGGCATCTCTGCCACACAGTGGCCGCCGATCACGACGGCCGTGTCGTTGCGATCGACAACCAATGGATGGCACATATTGCCCGCCTGGCCGGTGCCCCGTTGGACAAGGGCGCGGGCGTGGATCTGTACAAGAAGGTTGGGGACTCGGTGTGCCGCGGCGACCCGCTGTATGCCGTGCACGCCGAATTTGATGGCGATTACAAATTCGCCTGCGAGGCTGCTATGCAGCAAAGCGGCTTCACCCTGGCGCCCTGATCCTCGTCCGCTTTCGCGTATGCCTGGCCCGAACACAGCACCCGTCGTCCTCGGCTTTCCGAGTTACCGCGAGGCGGCACGGCGGCTCGCGGTCGCGGCAGACATCGATTATGCGGATATCGAGATCCATCGATTCCCTGACGGAGAAAGCCTGGTGCGCCTCCCGCAGGATCTGCCGCAAAGCGTTATCTTTTGCTGCTCGCTCGACCAACCCAATGACAAGCTGATCGAAATGGAGTTGGCTGCTGCGACCGCGTTGCAGCTCGGGGCTCAACGTCTCACCCTGGTCGCGCCGTACCTGTGTTATATGCGCCAGGATGTCGCATTCCATCCAGGTGAGGCGGTAAGCCAGCGCATCATCGGTGAACTGCTGGCGCGCCGCTTCGACACCTTGATCACCGTGGATCCGCATCTGCATCGCACGTCCGATCTGCGGCAGGCCGTGCCGGT
>JASFVZ010000267.1:0-4317 GCA_050049565.1 Chromatiaceae bacterium
CAGTGTTCCCTTCTCGGCCTTCCAGCAGAGCACGGCTGCCAGAACCAGGGCCGTTAATTCCTCAATAAACCCAACACCTTGTAACGCCGTTTTCCTGCGAGCATTTGCGTATGCCAGACCGCTCGCCTAATGCCCGCCCGTTCAAACTCCGCGAAGCAGCGCGCCTGCTGCGCAACGGCGGAGTGATCGCCTACCCGACCGAGGCCGTCTACGGCATCGGTTGCGATCCGCTGAACCGCGACGCCGTGCTGCGCATCCTCCAGATCAAGCGCAGACCAATCGAGAAAGGCGTGATCCTGATCGGCAGCCGCATCGAGCAATTCCTTCCGTTCATCAAACCACCGACACCGTCGATACGCGAACAGCTCGATCAGACCTGGCCAGGACCGGTCACCTGGTTGCTGCCCTGCCGGCCGGAGACCCCGGTCTGGCTGCGCGGCAGCCACCCGACCCTGGCCGTGCGGGTCACCGGTCACCCGCTTGCCGCAGCGATCTGCGACGCGTTCGGCGGACCGGTGGTCTCGACCAGTGCCAATACCAGTGGCCGGCCGCCAGCACTTACCGCTATCCAGGCCAGGCTGCGTTGTCCCGGTATCGATCTGTACATCGCGGGACCGACCGGTGGACGCAGACAACCGAGCGAGATACGCGACGCGCGCACGCATGCGATCGTGCGTGCCGGATAGCTTCGACCGGGCCGCCCAAAGTACCCCGTCCCCGCAGCATGGGCGTGCGATGATTCTGATCGACGTTGCCGGAGCAAGCGCAGCGCAAAACGCAGATCGACCGGCCGACTTGTAGCCCGGGCCACGGGTCTGTTGAAATCCCGGCGTCGTTTCCTGAACCAGGCGCACGCATGCCCTCGAATCCCGACCTCGATTCAGTCAAGAACTATCTGCTGAGCCTGCAGGACAACATCTGCGACGCGCTCACGAACGAAGACGGGCAAGTGTTCGCCGAAGATGCCTGGGAACGCCCCGGCGGCGGTGGCGGACGCTCGCGGGTGCTGGAACAGGGCGCGGTCTTCGAGAAGGCCGGCGTCAACTTCTCTCATGTGCACGGCGACGGGCTGCCGCCCTCGGCGACCGCCCAGCGTCCCGAACTGGCGGGCCGCAGCTTTGAGGCGCTCGGTGTATCGCTGGTGATCCATCCACGCAACCCGTACGTCCCGACCTCGCATGCGAACGTCCGGTTTTTTTTCGCGGAGAAACCGGACTCCGAGCCGGTCTGGTGGTTCGGCGGCGGGTTCGACCTCACCCCGTACTATGGCACTCGCGAAGACGCGCGCCATTGGCATACCACGGCAAAGGCCGCCTGCAGCCCCTTCGGCGATGACGTCTACCCGCGGTTCAAACAGTGGTGTGATGAGTATTTCCACCTCAAGCACCGCGGCGAGCCGCGCGGCATCGGCGGCCTGTTCTTCGATGATCTCAACGACTGGGGCTTCGAGCGGAGCTTTGCGTTCATGCGCAGCGTTGGCGATCACTATGTGCCGGCCTATCTGCCGATCGTGCAGCGTCGTCGCAACCAGCCCTACGGCGACCGGGAACGCGAATTCCAACTGTACCGCCGCGGGCGCTATGTCGAGTTCAACCTGGTCTATGACCGCGGCACCTTGTTCGGCCTGCAGTCCGGTGGGCGCACCGAGTCGATCCTGATGTCACTGCCGCCTCTGGTCAGCTGGCGCTACGACTGGCGACCCGAGCCCGGCAGCGCCGAGGCCGAGCTCTACGACGTATTCCTCAAACCGCGCGACTGGCTGGCGCAGGACTGAGTCGTCAGTCTGTCTCGTCGAGTGAGCGACGGTGACGCTGACCGAGCTCGACGTAGTAGCGTGCGGAATAGCCGAGATAAGCCCGTTCTTCATCGCTGAGCAGGCGCGCCTGCCGTGCCGGCGTACCCGTATAGAGATGGCCTGACTGCAGGCGCTTGCCCGGCGGCACCAGCGCGCCCGCGCCGATAATGACATAGCTTTCCACGACCGCCCGATCCATTACGATAGCCCCCATGCCGATCAGACAATCGTTGTCGATCTGGCAGCCGTGCAGGATCGCCTTGTGACCGACGGTCACCCGGTCACCGATCAGCAACGGCGCCCCACCGGGCAGGTGGGGTCCATCATGGCTGTTGTGCAGCACGGATCCGTCCTGGATGTTGGTGTCCCGACCTATGCGGATGCGATTGATGTCGCCGCGCATCACGACACCCGGCCAGACCGACGAACCTGTACCGATGCGCACGTCGCCGATCACCAGGCAAGTCGGATCCAACCAGGCATCCGGGTCGATCTCCGGAACGTATTGCTCGAATCTGCGCACCTGACTCATGTTCACCCAACCTGCTGCCGCTATAGTGCAGACCAACGTTAGCAGTCCTCGAGGACCGGGAAAATGGAAGTTAGCACCATGATCGCGCTTGCGATCATCGTTGTAGTGCTGGTCTACGCGATCGTCATCTACAACAGCCTCGTCAACGTCAAGCATGCAGTCAGCCAGGCATGGTCGAATATCGACGTGCTGCTGAAACAGCGCCACGAGGAACTGCCGAAACTGGTCGAGACCTGCAAGGCGTATATGCAGCATGAACGCGAGACGCTCGAGCAGGTAATGCGCGCCCGTGCCGCAGTTGCCAGTGCGCGTGAAGCCGGCGACGTCGGCGGGGTCGGCGCAGCCGAGGGCATGCTGCGACTCGGCCTGGGCAACCTGTTCGCAGTCGCCGAGGCCTACCCGGATCTCAAGGCCAACGAGAGCTTTCAACACCTGCAGACGCGCATCACCGGATTGGAGAACTCGATCGCAGACCGCCGCGAGTTCTACAACGCCTCGGTCAATATCAACAATGTGCGTATCGAGCAGTTCCCCGATGTGATCGTCGCCCGACTGTTCAACTTCCGCGCCGCCCAGCTGCTCGAGTTCGAGGCCGAGGAGCTGACCGACGTCGATGTCGGCGCCCTGTTCACCTGATTACCAAGACCGCCGCACGATCGACAGGCGCTGATGGCCGAGTGGCTGGACACGCTGGCGCAGGCACCCGACGGTTTGCTGGTCTTCGCGGCCGTAATGGCGGCGGTTGCATTCGTCGCCGGCTTCACCGGCCTGCGCCGCGCGCGCAAGATCGAAGACGTACCGACGGCCCGGGTGCGCTCAGCGGCACAGGGATACGTCGAATTGACCGGGACCGCGCACTCCCTCGACGGGGAACCGATCGTCGCGCCACTGTCGCGGATCGCATGCTGCTGGTACCGCTACCGCATCGAGCGGCGCGGCGACAAGGGCTGGCGCCCGCTCGAGACCGGCAGTAGCACCGGCATATTCGTACTACGCGACGAAACCGGCGACTGCATCGTCGATCCGGAAGGGGCGGAGGTCACCACCGAGCATTCACGCTCCTGGTTTGACAACGGCGATGGCTGGGGCGCACACGGCGTGCACATGCGCCTGCCCAGCCTCGGCCGCACCACCGACCGCATCGTCAACGTCAGCGGCAAGCTGCTTTCCGGCCTCGGCGGGGTCGGCGACTACCGCTATACCGAAGCGGTGATCCTCGATGGCGACCCGCTCTATGCGATCGGTCGCTTCCATACAATCAGCCCGACCGAGAAAGCGGCGACGCTGCGCGAGATCACCGCATCGATACTGCGCGAATGGAAGCAGCGGCCTGAGACCCTGCGCGAACGGTTCGACCGCAATCGCGATGGCTCGCTGGATCAGGAGGAATGGGAACAGGCCCGCGAGGTGGCGGCACGTCAGGCGGCCCTGGAGTACGCCGAGCAGTTCAATGAAGACCAGCTGCATACCCTGAAGAAGCCGGCAGACCGAAGGCTGTTCCTGCTCTCCAACCTGCCGGAATTCGGACTGCTGCGGCGTTACCGCTGGCGCAGCCGAATCGGTTTCGGGGCCTTTCTGGTGCTCGCGGCGGCCGTTGCGGTGATGCTGTCAACTCGACTCTAGCGGGCCGCGCCCGGAGGGAACGTCCGAACCGGACCGAGGTCACTTTTCAAACAAGCCCTCTGAACTAGGATGGGAGTAGGTTAGAGAGGAGGCGACGGGAGCGGTGACCTGGCGGAAGCAAAAAGCCATGCCGACGGGGCTGGCCAAGACCGGTGACAACCCGGTGCTCGAGGCCGCACTTGCGATCGCCGGACGCCCGTCCGACGACTCTCCGGCGGACCTGTTCGAACTGGCACTGGAACAGCTCATTCGGGCGTTCGATGCCAGCCATGCCTTTATCGCTGTCACCAATGACAGGGGCAACCGACTGTCAACGCTGGCTTTTTTCGCCAATGGACAACCCGACACCGGGTTCGAGTACGAACTC
>JASFVZ010000268.1:0-4314 GCA_050049565.1 Chromatiaceae bacterium
GACGGAGGCGCACCGGCGGCCGAGGCCTGGGCATTCATCGAGTAGTTGAAACAGCCCTGGATGCGCTTGATGTAGGTATTGACCTTCTGGTTTTTGGTCCGGTAGGCAGGGTAGGCGACCCAGGCTGCCCACAGCGGTGCCGACTCGGGAAGCCGACCGGCATCGAGGTGGCAGTTTCCGCAGGTCTGATCGTTGCCGACGTACTTGGCCGAGACCGGGTCGGCATTGGTATTTTCGAAGATGGCCTGACCCTTGAGGACGGCCTCGCCGAAGGGACCGTCCGGGACGTCGTCCCTCGATGGCGAGCTGAAATAACCCTTATCGGCCGGCGCACGCCCGGCGGGCGGCGCACCATGGTGGGGAACCTCACCCGCGTGCACATCGGCCGGCGCGACTTGCACAGCGGCGGCAGTCGGGGCATTTTCCGCAGGTGTCGGTGCGGCAGCAGGCTGGGCGGCGTAAAAGGCCGACAGCGCATCGATCTCGGCGTCGGTCAGGCGGTCGGCTGCCGCCTTCATCAGCCCGAGCGGATCGTTGGCGCGCGTGCCCGCCTTCCACGCCTGTAGCTGCGCCTTCAGATAGCCGGCATGCTGGCCGCTGATCCCCGGAAAGCTGGATCCGATGCCGTTGCCATCCGGTGCATGGCACTGGCTGCATGCGGGCAGGCCCCGTCCGGTCCAGTCGCCCCACTCGATCAGGTCCTTAGCGGTCCGCGCGACCGGGTCGGCGGGAGGCTCAGCGCTGATGGGCGGGATCGGCATGGCCGCATAGTAGCCGGACACGGCCAGGATCTCCTCGTCGGTCAGGTTCTTCGCCATCGGCATCATCACCGGATTGTTGCGCGTGCCGGCGCGGTAATCCCTGAGCTGCTTGGCCAGATACCCGGCATCCATGCCGGCGATGCGCGGATAAGCGGTCGGCGCCATGCCGCCCCCGTCGGGGCCGTGACAGGTCATGCAGGGTGCAACGCCCTGGGTGGTCCCCTGTGCGGCAATCCTGGCGCCGAGATCGGCCTGCTCGTCTGCAAAGGCTTGCAGCGAACCCAGCAGAACGCAAAGGATCGCGGCAGTGCGCATGATGTTGTGCATGGACAGGCTCCTTCGGTTGGCGTGCTTGGTGCGTGGTTCCAGGGCCGGGTGACTGGCGAGGTCCGTTTCGATCACTATCATCGCCCAGGTCGCCGGTCGCTTGTCATTGCTTTTCTTACTGCCGCCATCAGAACGTGAGGCCTCGTCCAAAGAAACCGCAGCGCGCATGCCTGGATGCACCCTGCTTTTCTAGCGATAGGACTCCACCTGCGTAGGCTGCATCACATAGCTGGCCTCGACCGGTGCCACTCCGTCGACATAGCTCACCGTCTGAACGGATTGTTCCGCCGCGATCTGGCCGCTCACCCAGACCGCGTCGTACAGCGTCCTGACCTCGATCCCTTCCGGATAACGCACATGCACGATCTGGTTGGCAGGCGGTGGCGGGGTATGGATGCAGGCGCCTGCCGTCGGGACGAGCAGAAACTCAACTGCCTTCATATTCCGCATCTCAAGCGGCACGACGAAACCCGGGATACGCACGGTTTCGCCGATCAGGTCTTCGTTCACCCCGGCCATCGCGGCACGGCGCAGTTCCATGATCTCGACACGCTTGGCAAGCAGCCCGTCGACATCGAGACCGGACGACTCGAGTTCCGCTTCCAACTCGGCAATCTCGATGCGGGCATCGGCATCTGCGGCCTCAACCCGCGACTGGAGACGCACGAGCCGGCGCAATCCGTCGATCTCGGCGCCGCTCAGTGCCTCAAACGGGTTTTCGTATTGGACGGGGGCCGGCGCGAGCTCTGACCACGAGACCTCTCGGGCGTCGGACGCAAGGACCGAGTACGTGAGCGATAGCCCCAAGGCCAATGGAAGGAATGGGATTGGTCTACACATGATCGTCTCTTTTGAGCGACATCGTGTCACCGGGTGGCCGGCCACCAGCATCGTTCCACAGACACGCGGGCCGGCGCCCGGCGCGCCAGCCGACTGGCGGTAAAACCCTCACCACTACCGGTCGGACCGCACGCGTCGGAAGGAGCATAAATAACGAAGATCCGCCTAACGCGCTGAGGCGTCGTGCGTGTCGGCATCCCTGGCTCACGCCCGTCGGGCTACTCACAAAGCTCACTCGCCGGCCAGGTACTTGGCCGCTCGTCTCAGGTAACCCGGCATCTTGTCCTCGCCATAAGGCGGGATATAGCCGTTGGTCGAGAAGTAGATACCGACAAAATCACGGGCCGGATCGATGTAGATGCCCTGCCCGAGATTGCCATGCTTCCACAAGGCGCCGTCTTCGAACACCCCGTCGAACTGATACGAGTTCATCAGCGGCGATTCGCCAAAGTCTTCCTTCTGACCCTCGTACTTCGCACCTCGCCGGTAGGCCTCAGGGCTGCCAGCGGTCTGCAATCGTTTCAGGACCTCCGCCGAGACCACCGGCTTGACCGCGGCCTTTTCCCAGCTCGGCGTGAACAGCATGCCGAAGCGGGCAAAATCCTCGGCCGTGGTCGAAAGCAGCCCGTGTGCGACGGAGGTCCCGTCAGGGGTCAAGTGATGTTGCATCGATAGGCGTGCGGTCATGTTGCCCCACACGCGCTCCTCGAAGATCTTGGCCCAGGTCTTGTTCTCGATGCGCTCGGCGATCACGACGAAGATCTGGGTCACCGCAGAGGAATAACGGAAACGGTATCCGGGCTCTTCACCTTCGATCTTCTCCGCCTCCTTCAGGATACTCAACCAGTCTTCCACCTTCCCCGTGGCGGGGTTGGGCGCCCCGAACTCCGCACTGAAGAAACGCACGATGATGGACCCGGGATCGACGATGGCCTCCAGCGTCTCCTCCAGCTGCAGCGCGGTCGCCATATTGGCGGCATCGATCATCTTGATGCCGTCCCAGTTGGTGCCCTTGAACTCAGGGAGGTAGTCGACGACCTCCCTGTCCATGTCGATCTTGCCCTCTGCCTCCAGCTGGGCGATCACCAACCCGACCGTCGTTTTGCCCGGCGACATCCAGACATGCTGGTCCATCGGGTTCATCCCGGGGTAGGTCTCGTAGACGACCTTCCCCTCACGCACCATCACGACAGCCTGGACCCTATGGTTCGGGTGCACCACATACTCATCCAGGGTCAGCTCACCTTCCTTGGTCGTGAACGACACCTTGCCACCCACATCGGGGTCGAGCGCCTTGTCGAGCGGCCGGTACAATTGATGCGGCTTCGACACGGCCGTGTGCAGCACCTCGCTCAGGTGCAGGTTGTAGTACAGCGCGTGATCGCCACCCAACTGGTAGTGGAAGTTCTCAAACCTTTGCCGTGCATCCTGGGCGAACGCCAGTGAGAAGGGCGATTTGGCGCTGCTGATCGGTAAGGTCGTCTTTGCGCCGGGCGCGTCCAGGTACTTGGCCAGCGGATTATCCTCGGCCTGGGTGATCAGGGGGCCTGTCAGGCAGATGGCCGCCAGGGATAGGCGGTAGAGTTCGCTTTTCATGACTTTTATCTTCATTGACGGCTACTCGATTGGTAACGCCGTGTCTGTCTGCCCATGATGAAACGATCCGCCGGTGTCATTCGACGACCGTGCGCCGGATCGGCTGGCCGTGCGGGGCGTCGAGGACCAACGCGCCGTCCTGCACGACGAAGCCACCGTTGACGAGCACGGTCTGCACACCGACCGCCGGCTGGTTCGCGTCCTCGTAGGTCGCCTTGTCGGCGATCGTCGCCGGATCGAACACGACGATGTCGGCATCCATGCCGACCTGCAGCCGGCCCTTCTTGCGCATCTGCGGCACGAAACCCTCCAGGGTCTGCGCCGGCATCAGCGACATCTTGCGGATCGCCTCGTTCAGCGACATCAGGCCGCGTTCGCGGACGTAGGAGCGGAGCACCTTCGCATAGCTCCCGGCAGAGCGCGGATGGCTGAACAGGTTGTCGGGAAGGGGCCACTCGTCGCCCTCATAATTCACCACCTGGCCGTCGTCGTTGAAATACATCCAGAACATCGAATCCGAGGCGATCAGCGCCTGGTCATAGGTCACCGACAGGTCGAGCAGCGCCAGGTCGTCGGGGTTGCTCTCGTCGAGGAAGTGCCAAACGATGAAGGTGCCAGGCTTGTTGGCCTGGTAATCAGCGAGTTCGTCTTCGGTCATCCGGTCAGTGCCAAGCTGAAAGTTCTTGGCGGTCGACCCCATCCGCTCGCGCCAACCGTCTCCGGTGAACATGGCGGCCCCAACGACGGTGCTGGCCGCGCCATAGGGATAGGCTTCGGTGGTGACGTTGAT
>JASFVZ010000269.1:0-4311 GCA_050049565.1 Chromatiaceae bacterium
CGACCGAGAGCCAGCGATCGAGTCGCCCCGATGCGAGTGTCGTGCCACGTGCCGGGCAGGCGACGCGGACGAATCGTCGGACCTTAAGCCGCTTGGAATCGAGGAGGTCGACCAACTCCGCCAAGAGTCTGCGGTCGTCCGAGTAGGCCGCATCCCGGTTCGAGGCTGCCTCAGGGCTCAGAGGAGGCAGACCCAGCTGCTCGGTGATCGTCCGGTCGGCCTTGAACAGGTCATCCAGCAATTCGCGATCGAGCGGATCGGCGCCGCGATCGCGCTGCCCCAGACACAGGAGTTCACCGACCAGACCGCCCCGCGAGTGCGTGACCAGGTGCACCTCCGCATCGTCGGGAAGGGCCTTGGCCAGCGCCAGGGCGTTCTCGATGGGACTGGCGGTAAGTGTTCGATGTTCGTAGCAGTAGACCCGGTCGTTGTACTGCTCCTTCAACGCGCTGCGTGCCGCAGCCCCGGCCGAGTGGTCCTCTCTCCAGAGTTCGCCGAAACTGCCTGCGCCGCTGGACCCTGTCCCATGGATGAAGACCAGTAGCGGACCCCTGTCTGCCACCGGTGCGTCGTCGGCAGGAACCGGTTCGAGTGCGAAAGGACCTTCGAGAGAACACCGATAGAGGTCCGGCGCGCTGCCGTTCAGTTGCCGGTCCTCGAGTTTTTCCGCAAGGATCCGGGCGCTGGTCCCGGCGATATCGACGCCGAAGAACTCCAGCAGCCTGATGCCGAGACCGAGCAAGCCCCTGGACGCCTCGGGTGGTGCCTTGAGCGGGCGCGGCGGTTGGGTGTCGATGTGCCAGGCAGCGTCGCTGCCGCGCCCAGTGGATTGTCTCCCGCGCTCACGTATCAGGTCGTCAGCACGCGTCCAAAGGATGAAGCCGTTGTCGAATTCCAGCCGGACGACTTCGTCGGATGCCACCTCGACTTCGCCTGCGGTGGCGTCACGGCTGTCCCCCAGCGTCAGTCGCCGTCCGGTCAGGATCCTCACATCAGCGGTCTTGAGCGACCCGGCTGTGCTGGCCGTGGCGCTGATTCGATAGGTCTTCTGTCTATCCATGCTTAGGTGCCTTGTCCCTTCGTTATGTCGTTGTCGGGTGGCGATCGGCGCTTCTCATCGGTCCCGCGTTTACGCGGAACATTTCTTACGAGCTATTTTCACCCTTGTCGGGCAGCCGAACTGTGCGTTGTGCCCCTGAACCGATAATCGTAGATCGTGTTGCGGTATCCGGTGTACAGGATGTGCGGGTTCGCGACGTCACCCGGCCATCGGTGAACGCGATCGGCAGGACAACCACGCCTTGTTCCCTTTCGATATTGCGATCGATTCGGAGATCTAATCCGCATGGCCCGCTTGCCGGTGAACTCGTCGTGTGCCCGCTGGGTGAGCGCAAGGCGCGTATTGCGGTTGCTGAAACTCATCGAACGCTGTGCCGCCCGATCGGGCGGTAACGGTCGGGCCGCCTCCGGATAGGGTTCGCCTGTCACCCGGCAGGACCCGGGTCAGGGTCTGGTCGGGATTGAAGGTGAACATGGACATGGTTTTGCCCCCGTGTCTGTGTCAGGCACGACATGCAGCCTTCGCAGGTCAAAGACGGATGCCGTCAGAACGCTGGCCATCGGCTTCTCAGCGATCGATCTGCCGCAGCTGACGGCTTGTTGTTTCAATCGAAGACCCTGGATCTGCGTACCTTGCTCGATCCGAGGATCTGAGGTGACTGTGGCAGCCGCGTCGAGGGCAGATAGCCCCGAATCCTCGCGAACCATTGTTCATAGGTCAGATTGTCCTTGAGCGTCTTCAGTGCGTAGTAGGTGAAGGCGCCGTTTGGACGGCCGCGGAAGCGGGTATCCCAACTGTATTCCATGTCTTTGCAACCGGACAGCAGCAGGTCGCCGCCGGTCCTGGCCATCCCGTTGTGCAGGTTAGGGGGGCGGCCAGTGCTGTCAGGCATCCTGCTACCCGAGAGCCAGGCGAAGAGGGGGAGAAAGCGTGCGCGGGGCAGGTTTGGATCGAGGTCCGATTCGTCGCCCCGCGTTACAGAGCCCGAGTGACAGCTGTCGGATAGCAGCAGAATTCGCACGCCACGCGCCCGCTCGCTGAACGTGTCATGGATCTCGTCGTCCAGCAGTGGGCCATTGGTTGCGATGTCGTACGGGCACAGCCCCTCGTCGCGTCCGTCCGGTTCGTCCTCTGAGTGGTCCGGAACCCAGGTGCCGTGTCCCGAGAAGGTGATCACGATCGTATCGCCTGGGTCGGCGCCGGAGATCAGCGTCTGTAACGCCTCAGTCATGCTCGCCTTGGTGGCCCCATCGTTCAGCAGGCTGCTGACCTCGAACCCCCGGGTATCGAGCGCCTCCGACCAGTCGTGTGCGTCGTTGACGCAACCCGCAAGATCTGAGTCCGTACCGGGGTAGTCATTGATACCGATACATAGCGCTTTCTTGGCCATGGCTGATTGCTCCGACGTTTCCGGGTTGATGTGATGCACCGTGCTGTCGGTGCGCTGTAGGGTGTTGCACCGCGATTCACGCGGGTGTTATCGAATCGCCTGCACAACCTGTCTACTTGTCTGAACGACCTGAGTCGTGGCCACGCGCCGCGCGAGCACGCACCAAGCGACACGCTTCAAACGGTGACTTATCCGCCGTCTGTACTCACTCGATCGGTGAGCTTCCGGTCAATGCGGTGTATCGCCCATGCCCTGACGATATCCGGGTTCTCGCCCCCGACTCACAAGAAGATAGAAGACCAAAGTGCCAATGGCAATGGAAGTCTGAGCGTGAGAAGCACGGCAAGTCGGGTTGTGGGGCGCGTTTATTTTGACCTGCTTCGAACGGGAAGCCGGTGAACCGCTTTGCGGCCCGTTTGGCTGCCTCGTGAAGGATCACTCAAGGCTGTGTGGTGGGTGTCATGCAGGGTGTCCGTTATACTTCGATGTATGGCCAGGAACCGCTACCGCAAGAAGCCGGACCAGTCCGTCACCGCGGTACAGGTCAACCTCGATGTGCGGGACTTCGTCTACCACAAATGGGGCGGTCTGCAGCGTTGCAAGCCGGGTGACTGGCTGGTCGACAACGGTGGCGACGTCTATACCATCGACAGCAAAGTGTTTGCCGCGACCTACCGCCAGCTTGGTCCAGGTGTCTATCTCAAGACAACGCCGATTTTTGCCGAACGTGCCACCAGCGCGGGAAAGGTCAAGACCAAGGAGGGCGAGTCCAGATACAGTGCCGGAGATTACATCGTCTCCAACAATGCCGATGGCTCTGATGCGTATTGTATCGAGGCCGACAAATTCGAGGCCATGTACGAGCTCGACGAGTGATCGCACGAGGGTGCCGGATCAATATCCGAAGAAGCCTTGCAGATAACCTAACGCCCGCTCCCAGCCAATCTGCAGCCGCGCCTCGAATGCATCCAGCGCGCTCAACAGGGACGCATCACCAAACAGACGTATCCCGACATAGACCGCGAGCAATACCAGCGCGGTACCGATCAGCCTGCGGACCCCCCGCCAGATGCTATGCAGGAGACGTTCGGTGATCGTCGGTGCGGAAATCGTGGGTGTGGAGTCAGACCGGCGGCGTGCCTGTACCTCGTCGAGTACGCGTTCGCCCAGTTCGCCGAGCACCTCGGCCAGGCTGCCCTTCTGCGAATGATCTGGCCGATTATCCTCAATGCCGGGGCACAGCAAGCGTAGCCGGTCTGCCAATGCATCGACGTCGTCATCCCATCGCCGGTCGCTGATCTCCGCAGCCTGCACCCTGTCTTGGCCGGGTAGCGGGGCTCTGAGAATCACCGAACTTACCAAGCAGCCCAATAGGTCAGAGTTGCGCTTTTCGGCGACGTCCCGGTGCTACCTGTCGACTCTTTGCAAGGTGTCATACTCCTTGCGGTTACTCTCGTGGTTCATCAACCACCCGATTGCCGACTCGTCGGTGTTCGATACGGCGAATTCGCCATGGCCGATGCCGTACATCTCGACTCGAAATTTGCGCGGCATGTTTGGGATGAACGCGGCCTCGCCTTCGCCGTAGCCGGGGCTGCTGATCGAGAAAGTGCCGTCGTCGCGGCGGGTGACGAAGTAGGCAGTGCCGTCCTTCTGGCTGACCCAGGCGCCGGAAATGTCAGGCCCCTGCGCCACCTCGGCCTCACGGGGTATTGGTGCTGCAGCGGCTGCGACCGGTGGCGCAGGCGCGACGGGAGATCGCTCGTTGACCGGGGGTTCGGGTTCCGATGCGACCTGTACACCAGGCGTGTCGTCCGGCGGCGTCTCCGGGTTTGCGCCGAGCCAGACCCAGGCGCCGATG
>JASFVZ010000270.1:0-4303 GCA_050049565.1 Chromatiaceae bacterium
GGGCGAGGGGGTCATGCCATGAGTCAGTCAGCGCGTTTCCCGGCGATCCTCGCAACGGTCTTCGTCGTCTACTTTGCCGTGCTGGCGATCGATCCGGTATCCCGCGCGGTCTGGATCGCCGAAGTCATTCCGGTGGTGTTGGTCTTCGCCCTGCTGGTGTTGACCTACCATCGGTTCCGTTTCAGCAATACAGCCTATGCGCTGATGGGCTTCTGGCTGTTCTGGCACACACTCGGCGGGCACTACACGTTTGCCAACGTCCCTTTTGACTGGTTCAGCGAACTGATCGGTTCGGAACGCAATCACTTCGACCGGGTCGGTCATTTCTCGGTCGGTTTCTACGCCTACCCCGCAGTCGAGTGGCTGATGCGGCGCGGCCACTGCCGCTATCTGGCGGCCAACGCCTTCGGCCTGTTGCTGATCATGGGGATCGCCGCCGGCTATGAAATCGTCGAGTGGTGGTACGCAGTGATCGAAGGCGGCGACGCCGGGATCGAATTCCTCGGTTCGCAGGGCGACATCTGGGACGCCCAGAAAGACATGCTCTCCGATACGCTCGGTGCGATCTTCGCCCTGGTGCTGTACGCCATCATCCGGCCTGATCGCGATCCTCGTCTGATCGGCGGCAAGTCGGCCGCTGCGCCACAGGTTCTCGAGTAGTCGACGCGCACCGGCGGGCTGCCGCGTGCTCAGGTGCTGATGAAGCGTTCGTAGGCCTGCAGCGCTACGCCGTGGATCAGCAGCATGATCAGCGTGAAACCGCCGTTCCACCGCACGAAACCCCGGGAATCGATGCCAAAGCGCCCCTGCATACCCAGGTGCATGCCGGAGAACGGCGAGATCGACACCCCGACCGCCCACGCCATCAGGTAGGTGATGCCGAGCAGGTTTGGGTCGACAGCGAGTGGGGTCATTAGCCCCTGAGCCGTGGCGATGCTGATCACCGGATGGACGCCGACGATCGACAGCGCGACCATCGCCAGCAGCATGAGCCAGGCCTCACTGGCACCGAAACTGCTCACCTGCAGGGTCCAGCCCTGCGCCTGCACTGCCGCCTGGATCCCGGTCGCCAGGACGGCGGCGGCCAGGAACAATGCCAGTTCGCCGGCCATGGCGGGCAACCCGTTTTCGACGTGACTTCGCAGATCTGCCCAGGCTCGCGACTGCAGTCGCAGCACCAACACCAGCAGCGTCATGCCCAGCGCCGAGGCACTGATCAGGGTCAGGATCGGCAGCGCCGGGATCAGCCCGTGAAACACCAGGACGATCGCGGCGAGCAAACCCGGAACCCAAAGTGCGGCAAAGTGCATCGGGTAGCCGGTGTAGTCGCGTGCCGCCGGCCAGCGCGCCAGTTGCCAGGCGGTCAACAGCAGCCCCAGCGCCGCCAGCGGCATTCCGATCAGCGACAGCACCGGCAGCCGCGCCCCGGGCGCATGACTGAGCGCGATGCCCATCGCCGCGAAGAACGGTGACCAGTGCGCCGCCAGTGCGAAACCGCGCGACAGGGTGACAGCCTGCAGCGGCGTGAGAGGCGACCGCCGGGACTGTCGGTCGCCGAGGATCATGACGGCCGACAGGTTGATCACCGAACCGAACAGGTGGACGCCGAGCAGCGTGCGCCAGAGCGCGGCGCGACCGCGCGGATCGGGCTCTCCCGGTTCGATTCGCGGCAGGCTGATGAGACGCAGGAAAGTCACCGCGGCGAGCATCGCGAGCAGCGCCTGGTTGCCACTGATCGCCTGCCGCCAGTCGATCAGGACGCCACGGGTCGCCGCGTAGGCCAGGCCGGCCAGTCCCACTGCCAGCATCAGAACCGTCTGGATTCGCTGCAAGCCGTGCAGCCGGTTCAGCAGCAGCATCCCGGCCGCCCACCAGGCGATGCCGGCCGCCGCGGGCGGCACGCCGGTCCCCAGGCCGACGCCGACCGACGCCGTCAATGCGAGCAGCATAAGCCAGCCGGCAAATACCTCACGCATGGTGGGACCCGTGTCAGGATTCAAGCAAGCCTCGCACGGACATGCAGCCGGTGTTTGAGCCGATGTCCCAAAGACCCTGGATTTCGGGGATTTGCCGGGTCAGTAGCGAGGGTACCATTCACCCTTGGGATTCACCGGATCGGACTGGTGGACGGGTTGCAGGGTCCGGCATCCTGCCGCGACGATGACAACGAGGACAGCGCAATGAACACTCCGATGCCCACCGAACTCAACCTGCACCGCATGTCGCGCGTGCTGGAGGTCACGTTCGACGATGGCGCCAACTACCAACTCCCCGCCGAATACCTCCGCGTGTACTCGCCGTCTGCCGACGTGGCGGGGCATGGTCCGGGTCAACGCAAGGTGCCACTCGGCAAAGAGGGCGTGAACATCGATCGCATCGAACCGGTTGGCAATTATGCCGTCGTGCTGCACTTCGACGACGAACACAACACCGGAATCTACTCCTGGGAAACCCTGTACAATCTCGGCAAGCACTACGACGATCTATGGGCGCAGTACCTCGAGGAGTTGACCGAAAAAGGCTACACCCGCAAGGAGCCTGCTTCCTGATGGCGCGGTGATCGACCTCGCACGCGCTGCCCATGACCCCTCAGGGGCCCCGCATTATGTCCAACGGCGAAAACAGCACACATTTCGGATTCAAGACGGTCGATGCCGGCGCAAAGGCCGGACTCGTGCGCGACGTCTTCGATTCGGTGGCAACCCGATATGACCTGATGAACGATGTCATGTCATTCGGCATCCATCGGTTATGGAAGCGCGCGGCAATCAATCTGGCCGGTGTGCGTCCCGGTCAGCGTGTGCTCGATCTGGCGTCGGGGACCGGGGACCTGGCCGATCGGTTCAGTGACCTGGTCGGTCCGGATGGGATGGTCCTGATGACCGACATCAATGCAGCGATGCTGGAGGTCGGTCGCGACCGGATGATCGACCGCGGCCGCGTCGGCAACCTCGGCTATGCGCAGGTCAACGCCGAAGCCCTGCCGTTCGGCGAGGACACGTTCGACCTGATCACGATCGCGTTCGGACTGCGCAATGTCACCGACAAACAACGCGCGCTGGAGGCGATGTACGACGCCCTGCGGCCCGGCGGTCGTGCGCTGATCCTGGAATTCTCCAAGCCGCTGAACCGTCCGCTGGAGAAACTCTACGATCTCTATTCCTTCCAGGTCCTGCCGCGCATGGGCCAGCTGGTGGCCAAAGATGCCGAAAGCTACCGCTACCTGGCCGAGTCGATCCGCATGCACCCGGACCAGGAGACCCTGCGCGACATGATGGAACAGGCCGGCTTCGAACGCTGTGATGTGCACAACCTGACCGGCGGCATCGTCGCCGTGCATCGCGGCTTCAAGTTCTGAGGAGTAGCTGGGAGCGGCAGCTGGAACACGCATATCAGATCGTCTCCCGGTGAGCCGACTCACCGGGCGGACCGCCTGACCGCATCTTCCACCGAGGCAATACCAACCATGCCATTGCGTGATCTCGCCAACGAATCGATCGAACGCGCCATCAATGCCCTGATCGAGTTGGACCCTGATGTCACGGCCGAACTCGCCGGCCTGCACGGCAAGGTGGTGCGCATCGAACTCGATGGCCTGCCGATAGCCGTGAACCTGGCCGCCGGTGAAGACGGCCGACTGCAGGTGCTCGGGGAACTCGAGGTCGAACCGGACGCTACGCTGGCAGGCAGCCCGTTCGACCTGCTGAAAGCGCGTGACAGTGAAAAGGGCGTCGCCGAACTGTTCGCCGGCAGGGTGCGGCTGGAAGGCGACAATGCGGTCGCGCAGCGATTCAGTCGTGCGCTCGGCCGCCTGGACATCGACTGGGAGGAACAGCTTGCGCAACTGATCGGCGACATCCCGGCGCATGAACTCGGGCGCGTCGCACGCCGGGTCAGGGACGAGGGCGAGCGCTTGCGGTCGCGCGGCAGCGAGACCCTGTCCGATTATCTGACCGAGGAGTCACGCCTGCTGCCCCACCGCTACGAGGTCGAGGCCTTTCTCAGCGATGTGGACACGCTGCGCGACGATGTCGATCGGCTGGAGGCGCGCATAGCGCAACTGGAGAACAAGGGCGGCAGCGACGCGTGATCCCGGTCCGCGAAAGCCTGCGGGTTGCGCACATCGCCTGGGTGCTGCTGCGCCACGGGCTCGACGAGCTGGTCCTGGCAGCCCACCTGTTTCGGCCCATCCGGTTCTTCCGTTTTTTCTCGCCGTTCTATTGGCGGGACAAGAAGCCGCCCCGTGCCGTGCGCATCCGGCAGGCCCTCGAAGACCTCGGCCCGCTCTACGTCAAGTTCGGCC
>JASFVZ010000271.1:0-4302 GCA_050049565.1 Chromatiaceae bacterium
GCCCAACCGGCTGCGCGCCGTCGCAACCGACGGTCATCGGCTAGCGCTTTGTGATGCGGATTTTTCCTGGGATGGGAATGTCGATCTTCAGATCATTTTGCCGCGCAAGGCGGTCGTCGAACTCGGTCGGCTGCTCGCAGACACTGACGACCTGGCGACGATCGAGGTCAGCAACAGTCACCTGCGGATCCGCTTCGGGAACACCAGTTTCACCAGCAAGCTGATCGACGGGCGATTTCCTGACTACGAACGCGTCATGCCGAGTGGCAGCACGGCCGAGATGCTGAGTGACAAGGCCACCTTGCGCCAGGCCCTGGCACGAACAGCAATCCTGTCGAACGAAAAGTATCGTGGGATTCGTTTCAAACTCGGCAACGGAACGCTTCAGCTCCAGGCGCATAATCCCGAGCAGGATGAGGCCGAGGAGGAGGTCGAAGTCGACTACGGCGGCGAGGATCTGACCATCGGTTTCAATGTGGGCTATCTGCTCGATGTGCTCGGCGCTATCGATGGTGACGATGTGGAGATGGCGGTCAGTGATGCGAACTCGAGCTGCCTGATTACGCCCAAGGGCTCAGAGGAATGCCGTTACGTCGTCATGCCGATGCGGCTCTAGCCGGCTGGCCCAGACCCGATGGATAGTGCATAAAGGGGGCCGACGGCCCCTTTTTTTGATCCCAGTCCTCATGGGCCAACCTCCGCGAAACGAGCCATGCCGATCAAGTCACTGACGATCCGTGACCTCAGAGTATTGAAGCACCTGCAGATGGAGCCGGCACCTGGGATTAACTTCATCATCGGTTCCAATGGCGCGGGAAAGACGTCGATCCTCGAAGGTATCTACCTCGCCGGACGGGGGAGAACATTTCGACACAGTGATGCCAGGCCGGTGATCAGCGCCGGTGCCGAAGAAACCCAGGTCGTGGTGAAGCTGGAGCGGAAGGATGCCTTTGGGATGCGGCACGAAGCGTCGCTCGGAATTGCAAGGAGCGGAAAAGACCTCCGCTGCCGCCTGAACGGGGCAGACATACGTCGGCGATCGCAGCTGGCGGAAGCACTGCCCGTCCAATGGATAGGTTCCCAACCGCAAAGCCTGATGGAAATGGGGCCGGATATCCGCCGGCGCTTCCTGGATATGGCCGTGTTCCACGTGGAACATCGCTACCTAAAGGACCTGGGTGAATTCCAACGCGCCCTCCGCCAACGGAACGCCTCCCTTCGAACCGGTGATGGCAAGGCGGCTCGATCTTGGGATGAACCTTTCGCCGTAGCGGGCGAGGCAATCGCCAGCAGGCGAGGGCTGATCCTTGAGCGAATTATCGACCGGTTGTCCGTTCAACTCACTGAATGGGATATAGATCCCAAGGTCGACTGCCAATACCGCAGGGGATGGCCATCACAGCACACTCTGCTCGAGGCACTGTCGGAGCGGGCCCGGGAGGACCTTGAAAGAGGCTTCACGACCAGGGGTCCACACCGGGCCGATCTGGTCTTTTATGCGGGTGGCGCAAACAAGAAGCGCGAATTGGTTGAAAAGTCTTTATCGCGCGGTCAGCTCAAGATGTTCGTTATCGCATTGCACCTGGCCGTAATGGATGTCGTTGTCAGCGAAAGCACTGCTCGAGAACCCGTACTACTGGTCGACGACCTCGCAGCGGAGCTCGACCTTCGGAACCGGGAACGTGTCATCGGTGCGATTGACGCGAGGGCCTGTCAGGCTTTCGTCACCCGATTGACGGATGATCGCTTGCCACAGGGCGAACGCTGCGGATTGTTCCACGTGGAACAGGGTGAACTGGTCTAGGTCATATTTCGGTATAATTCCCGTTTGAATCCTCCCGACCGCTTCACGCGGTCGCCGATCAGATCAGCGAATGACCGACTCAAACTCTCCGAGCTACGACACATCCTCGATCAAAGTCCTGAAGGGACTTGACGCCGTTAGAAAGCGCCCCGGGATGTATATCGGTGATACGGACGATGGCACTGGACTTCACCACATGGTGTTCGAGGTCGTCGACAATGCGATCGACGAGGCGCTGGCGGGCTACTGCAGCGAAATTCGTGTCCTGATCCATGCCGATGACTCAGTCAGTGTTCGGGATGATGGGCGCGGGATACCGGTCGGTATCCACGAAGAGGAGGGCGTATCCGCCGCAGAGGTCATCATGACGGTCCTCCACGCCGGCGGGAAGTTCGACGACAACTCCTACAAGGTGTCCGGTGGCTTACACGGCGTCGGCGTGTCTGTCGTCAATGCGCTGTCCGACAGGCTCGAACTGACAGTATGGCGTGAAGGAAAAAAACATAAGCAAATCTATCACTTAGGTATCCCGGAAGCGCCTCTTGCCGTGGTCGGGGAGACCGAGAAGAGGGGGACTGAAGTCAGGTTCCATCCCAGTCCGGAGATCTTTGCCGACACCGAGTTTCACTACGATATCCTCGCCAAACGGCTCCGGGAACTGTCATTCCTGAACTCAGGTGTGCGGATCCATTTGCGGGATGAGCGCAGTGAGAAAGAAGACGTCTTCGAATACGAGGGCGGGATTCGGGCATTCGTCGAACACCTCAATCGCAACAAGACGCCGCTGCACGACAAGGTCTTCCATTTCTCCGCAGAGCGGCAGGAAGTCGGTGTCGAGGTAGCGATGCAGTGGAACGAGTCCTACCAGGAGAACATCTTCTGCTTCACGAACAATATCCCGCAACGCGATGGCGGGACTCATCTGGCGGGAATGCGATCTGCCCTTACGCGCACGCTCAACGGCTACATAGAGCAGGAGGGTCTGGCGCGAAAGCAAAAGGTCAGCACGTCCGGTGACGATGCGCGAGAAGGACTCACTGCCGTATTATCGGTAAAGGTGCCGGATCCAAAATTTTCGTCCCAGACCAAGGACAAGTTGGTCTCGTCGGAAGTGAAGGGCATCGTCGAAGCCCTGTTGGCCGAGAAGCTGTCTGAGTTTCTGGTGGAGAATCCAGGCGAGGCCAAGACGATCTCGGGAAAAATGATCGAGGCGGCGCGCGCGCGTGAGGCAGCGCGAAAGGCCCGCGAGATGACACGTCGCAAAGGCGTTCTGGATGTCGCCGGCCTGCCTGGGAAGCTGGCCGACTGTCAGGAAAAAGACCCGGCGCTGAGCGAGCTCTACCTGGTCGAGGGTGATTCGGCGGGCGGCTCAGCGAAGCAGGGCAGAGACCGGCGTACTCAGGCAATCCTGCCGTTGAAAGGGAAGATACTCAACGTAGAAAAGGCCCGCTTCGACAAGATGCTCTCGTCAGCCGAAGTCGGGACCCTGATTACCGCCCTTGGATGCGGTATTGGTCGCGAGGAGTTCGATCCGGACAAGCTGCGTTACCACCGCATCATCATCATGACCGACGCCGACGTCGATGGTGCTCACATCCGTACGCTGTTGCTGACGTTCTTCTATCGTCAGATGCCCGAGTTGATCGAGCGTGGGCATGTCTATATCGCGCAACCCCCCCTATACAAGGTCAAGAAGGGCAAGCAAGAGACGTATCTCAAGGATGACGGTGAGCTGAACGCCTACCTGCTCCGTACGGCGCTCGATGGGGCGAGTCTGCGGGTCAATGCCGAGGCACCACCCCTGGCGGGTGCCACGCTGGAGGACCTGGCCGGCAAGATGGTCGTGGTCAATGGGATCCGCCAGCGCCTGGCAAAGCGCTACGGCGAGTCGGTGATGTATCACCTGGTCGGGATGCCGCGGGTTGACGAGGACCTGATGGATGATGCGCAGGCATGGGGCGATTGGGTCAATGAGCTGGAAGGGAGGTTGAACAGCTCAAGCAGCATCGCCGACCGTTACACGGTGCGCCGGCTGTCACCACCGACCGGAATTGACCAAGACGCCGTTCCGGAAGACCCCCACCGGGACGGCTTGTTGATAGAACACTGGACCCATGGGATAGAGACCCATCGTCATCTACCGGCCGACTTCTTCCGCGGCGCGGATTACCAAAAGCTGGCGGAGATGGGGGAGCATTTAAACGGGCTGCTCGATGACGACGCAGAAGTCAGACGCGGCGAGCGCTCGCGGGAGATCTCGACGTTCGACGAAGCGCTGACCTGGCTCATGGAAGAGGCCAAACGCGGCCAGCATATCCAGCGCTACAAGGGCCTGGGCGAGATGAATCCAGAGCAGTTGTGGGAGACCACTATGGATCCTGCGACCCGCCGACTGCTCCGCGTCAATATCGAGGATGTCGTCGGCTCCGACCAGATCTTCACGACGCTGATGGGTGACCAGGTGGAACCGCGTCGCGAGTTCATCGAGAACAACGCCC